>JBDSLD010000175.1:0-16496 GCA_039916545.1 Ferruginibacter sp. | reverse complement strand
TAAAAGTTTGATAGTTGTTGAACCAGCAGTTATACCAATTTTTTGTTAGTACGAAAACAGGTTCCTTTAAATAAAGCCACTACATGGTCTTTTTGATTGGTGATAGTTATATGATACAGACCGGTCGACCTGCCATTGTGCAACTCTTTTGCTTCGGCGGTCAATACATCACCTACATGAACGGGCTTTGTAAAGTTGATAGCAGTATCAAGGGCCACTGATAAAACATTGCGATTATTGCAGGCGAAGGCAAAACAGCTATCAGCCAGGGAAAAAGCGATGCCGCCATGCACTATGCCAAAGCCATTGATCATTTCGGGCCTGACAGTCATTTTTATTTTGCTGTAGCCAGCTGTTATTTTAACGACAGCAATGCCAAGCCATTGACTAAAAAGATCATGCTGCATCATGTGATCAACCACCTCAACTGCCAGTAAATCCTGTTGGTCTTCCATGTTAACCTATTAATTTTAAACGTTGTAATTTTATTTGTCTAGCGCTATTCGCCTTTAAATTGTGGTTTTCTTTTGTCGATAAAAGAGGCAACACCTTCTTTGTAATCGTAAGTATTTGCTGCTTTGAATTGCAATTCATCTTCTTTTTTTAACTGATTTTCCAATGAATTAGCCATGGACGCATTTAAGGCCAACTTCGTATAGGCGAGACCTTTAGTGGGCATTTGAGCAAGTGTACCTGCGATCTTGAAACTCTCCTCTGCAAAATCTTCATCTGTAAAAAATTTATAGATCATACCGATACGTTCCGCTTCCGTGGCGGTCACTTTATCGCCCAGCATCATCAATGCACTTGCCTTTTGAAAGCCGATGAGGCGGGGCAAAGTAAAGGTGCCGCCACTATCTGGTATCAGGCCGATCTTGCTAAATGCCTGGATAAAAGAGGCTGACGCAGTAGCCACCACAACATCACAGCAAAGCGCAATATTTGCACCAGCCCCGGCTGCAACACCATTTACGGCTGCTACTACAGGCTTTTCAATATTCCGGATCCTTGTTATGATGGGATTATAATGCCCGGCGAGTATTACCTCAAATCCGGGAGGATCGTCGCCTGTCAATTCACCCAGGTCCTGGCCTGCGCAAAAGGCCTTTCCATTACCCGTTAAGTATATGGCCCTGATATTTTTATCAGTGGCACAATCATCCAATATCTTTTGTAGCAGCAGCGCCATTTCCCTGTTAAAGGAATTGAATTTTTCAGGACGGTTCAATGTGATGACCGCGACAGATTTTTTTATTTCAAACAGGATGGATGACATATGGTTTAATATAAACTATGAGATTGTTATTTTTCTAACAGGTAAAATTAGTGACATTTAAAATAATCAAATGGCTCTTTGCAATCCTGGCATTGGTACAAAGCCTTACAAGCGGTTGACCCAAACCGGCTGATCAATTTTGTGTGATAAGAATTGCACAACGGGCACTCGATCGCTTCGGATTCTGCAAAGAGCCTGGTATCGCAAACAATTTGTTGTGGATTGGGAGGAGCGATCCCGTAGACTTTTAATTTTTCTTTCCCGGCTTCGCTCATCCAGTCTGTCGTCCAGGCAGGTGAAAGTATGGAAGTGACGATTATATTTTTATAGCCATGCTCAGCCAATTTTAACCTGATATCAAAGTTGATCGCGTCCATAGCGGGACAGCCAGAGTAAGTGGGAGTGATAAAAATTTCAACGCTATTTGCTCCCGGATCTGTGGCAGGTAATAATGTCACCTTCCTGATAATACCAAGATCAATAACAGACAGGACAGGGATTTCAGGATCAGCCACCGTTTCAAGAATGTCCCATATTTCCTTTTCTTGTTTGGAAAATATTATATGTTGATCATTTTGATTCATGCGTAAGTTGTAAATATTTTTTTACCATTCTGCGCCAGGATAGGTCCTTTGCAAATATTGCAATTCTGCTAAGATGATTCCCATGTGTTCGGTGTGGATACCCGTTTTACCTCCCGACTGCATGAAAATGAAATCCATCTTTTTCAGTGCAGCCCCCAGTGTCGCTTCTTCCAGGATAGTGATAACCTTGTCGAGCCAGGACTGTTTCAGAGAATTTAAATCGAAACCGGTTGTCGCCTTGTTTTCATAGTCAGCCGGCACAAAAAATTCCCCGGTGTAGGGCCATAAATTTTCAATGGCGCGGACCATCCTTTTATGACTTTCTTCTGTGCCATCGCCCAGCCGTATCACCCATTCACTGCTCCACTTTACATGATAAATAATTTCTTTGATTGACTTCCCGGCAATAGCTGCTAATTGCGCATCATTGTTTTTTTGCAGTTGCCCGTACAACAGGTATTGATAAACACTGCAAAAAAACTGGCGAAGAATAGTATGCGCCCAATCAACTTTTGGCAATTCAGTGATCAACAGGTTTTTAAATTCACGCTCTGTTCTGAAGTAAGCGAGGGAATCTTCTGTGACTGTAGCTTTTTTATTTTCCGGGATCGAAATGCTCCTAACCTCGCTTTCCGTTTTATCTGCTGAAATATCGGATTTGATATTTATTATGGCAGCGGCGTATTGATAAAAATTTCTAGCCTGTCCCAGCAGATCCAGGGAAATATTGGTGATTGCAATGTCTTGTTCCAGTACTGGCCCATGGCCGCACCATTCAGCATTTCGCTGGGCGAGGATGAGGTTGGTATCGGCAAGATGAATGAGGTATGAGATGCGCGACAAAAGGAGGCTTACGGCCGGGTCTTTTAATTCGCTGCTACTTCCGTTTCCGGCAGGCATATCTCCGTAATAGTTTTTTTTCAGATAGTGCATGTTAAAAAGCTTTCTACATCTGTTTTAATTCATCCGGTAAATCATAAAATCCGGGATAGCGATATATCTTATCAATGGCAGGCTCGTAAAAGCTTTCTGCATCTTCCGGACTGCTGGCGTGTATAAATTTGCTTTCTATCACCCAGATGCTGACGCCTTCCTGGCGACGTGTGTAAACATCCCGGGCATTTGCTATCGCCATTGCCGCATCTGCCGCATGGAGGCTGCCGGCATGTTTATGATCCATTCCTTGTTTGCTGCGGATGAATACTTCCCAAAGCGGCCAGGTAGCTTCCTTACTCTCCCGTGATGCACCTGGTAACTCACTACCACTTTCACCAGGGATATCGCCGTAATAAATTTTCTTTAAATAATTCATGGTGGAAAAGTTTATGTTTTTTTGAAACATTTCTCAGACCTTTCAGAATGTGCCTAACAAACTCCTAAGGCTTGAACCCAATTCTTCGCCGGTCCTTAATATCTACCTTCGATTGCTTTTTTGAAATAAGGTAATCAAGCGCTTCAAATACTTCTTTAAAATTTTATTATATTTTTTTTCCAGTTGCTTTATTTTTTTATTCAGCTCATCAAAGTTTAAATAATATTGCCTTATCAAAACAAAAGTGTGGATGATTGCAATGTTCACTTCGATTGCTTTTTCACTATTTAAAACGCTGGATAGCATCTCTACTCCTTGTTCGGTAAAAGCAGCAGGAAGGTATCTTGTGCCACCCTTTTTTTCGGTCACAATTTGTGACCTGAAAGTCTGAAACTCTTTCTGCGTAAGGACAAACATAAAATCAGGTGGAAACCTGGCAGCGTTCCTTTCACTCCCTGGTTAAAAGCTTTTGTCTCCACTTCATACATGGCAGCTAAATCAAATCCATCATCACGTTCAGGCTTCTAATCTTGTAAATCTTTTTTTCGATTAAACTTATTTGCATGGGGACGGTATAAAGATTGATTTAAATAAAGTGCGGATTTTTGTAAAACTTATATTGATAATATTCCAGCCTGCGCGTCATAGGCTGGCTTAAAAATTAAAGCTCATCTTTTGCGCGTTGGATTTCCTTCTTTTTTGCATATGCAACTGCGGCCTCTCTTACCCATTCACCTTCTTCATGCGCTTTTACCCTTGCTGCCAACCGTTGTTTATTACATGGCCCATTTCCTTTTACAACATTCCAGAATTCATCCCAGTCTATTTCCCCAAAGTCATGTTTATTGCTTTCCTTATTCCATTTAAGGGCTTTGTCTGGCAAGGTCATCCCCAATATTTTTACCTGCTCTGCGGCCATGTCGACAAAATTTTGCCTTAATTCATCATTGGTCTTTCTTTTGATCTTCCATTTAATGCTGCGGTCGTTGTTGGAGCTTTCACTATCTTTTGGACCAAACATCATCAGGCTCGGCCACCACCACCGGTTGATGGCATCCTGGCACATGGCTTTTTGTTCTGCTGTTCCTTTGCTCAATACGAACAGTGTTTCAAAACCCTGCCGCTGGTGAAAGCTTTCTTCCTTGCAGATCCTAACCAGTGCCCTTGCATAAGGCCCATAAGAAGTCCGGCACAAAGCCACCTGGTTTAAAATGGCCGCGCCATCAACCAACCAGCCAATGGCACCCATATCCGCCCAGGTTAAAGACGGGTAATTAAAAATGGAGGAATATTTAGCCTTGCCACTGTGAAGGTCGCCGATCATTTCGTCCCGGGTAATGCCGAGTGTTTCTGCTGCTGAATATAGGTACAATCCATGGCCGGCTTCGTCCTGCACTTTCGCTATTAAAATGGCTTTTCTTTTTAAGTTTGGAGCTCTTGATATCCAGTTCCCTTCAGGAAGCATGCCTACAATTTCGCTATGTGCGTGCTGACTGATCTGGCGGATATTGGTTTTCCGGTAGGCATCAGGCATTTGGTCCCTGGGCTCTATTTTAATTTCCCTGTCTATTTTTTGTTGAAATAAAATATCCGGATCAGGAATTGACATACGGTAAGTTTAGATTGTAAAAGTATAAAAAACTAACAACTGTTAGTAAATATATTAGGCGCTATATATGTTGGGAGTTTAGGAGGCAATAAAAAACCGGAGGTTAATCTCCGGCTCCGGTAACGTTACTCTATGAGTTGCGATCTCAGGTAATACAAAGGTATTTTTATCTAATTGGGCGTCAATGGTTAAATCCTCTTAATTTGTTGTTGTTTTCCTCTTACCTGATTCCCCATTGGTAGGTGTCCATTTGCTTATTTCAATAAGCGAAATGACAAATTTTTACAACCTTTTACAACCTTTTAATTGTGTTACTTATCTTTTCACTACCAGGGATATCCCAAAATAGAGCAGTCATAATAATAAGAAGAGGAACAACAACTGTAGCCGCATCTTCTCCTGATATCATTATTATTTAATTACAATTTTACCATCCCATATGGAAGATGCGCCTTTTTCTAACCTGTAAACCGGGTATTCCAGTCCCTTGATTAGTTTGGTACACAGTGTATTTACACCCACTTATTTTTATGCGCCAGGGAGATCACCTGTGCTTTGGAGGTTACGTGTAGTTTGGTATAAATATTTGCGATGTGCTTGCGAACGGTTAGTACACTCAAATTAAGTTCGGTGGCGGTGCGCTTGGCATCCCAGCCATTTACGAGGTGCTGCAATATTTCCTGCTCTCTTTCGGTAATTATCTTCGGTATGGTTGAATCGGTATGTACTTCTTTTTCATGCGTCGACTTACTTAGCAGGTGCATCGTTTTTCTTGCTATGGCTGGGCTCATCGGGGCACCGCCGAATTCCAATACATTAACGATCGCGTCCCTGATCACACCTGCAGGCTCATGTTTTAGCAAATACCCGGAAGCACCCGCCTTTATGGCTTCAAATATTTTTTCATCATCATCAAAAATAGTGTAGACGATAAAATGTATTTGCGGATACATCGATTTGGCTATTTGGATGGCCTCAATCCCATCCATTTCCGGCATCTCCAGGTCCATAAAAATAACTTCCGGCAACAGTTGTAACGGGAGCCCCTTAAGCTCTTCCAGGCACTCGTGGCCGTTTTCGGATGAAAATACCAGGTACAACTCAGGGTACGCTTTTATTTTTTGTACAAAAGTATTCCGGTTGATAAAATTATCTTCTGTGAGTGCTATCCTGACTTTCATAATATTCTACTTGCAAATGTTTAAAAGTGATTGCTTAATGACGTACTGGGGTAGCATTCGAATTAAGAACAGGCCGGTCATGATCCTGGTTGCCTATTAACAAGTATAAAAATAAGTCACGGGTTGCCCAGATAAAATAATCAATTTGTAGTAGCCAGTGGGTTTTAATTCAAAAAAGGAGAAATAATAACCCGGGTACCATTAAATTCATTGATCACCCATTCGATGGACCAGCCCATCTCTTTGCAACGGTTCTTCATATTAGCCATGCCATTTCCCTCCAGGTTTTTTTTGCCTGGATTCAATATACCTTTTCCATTGTCGCAAATGCTTATTTTCCAGTTCCTGTCGCTTTCAAAAAGTACCCTTACCTGTTTGCAGTTGCTATGCCTTAATGCGTTAATCAACGCTTCCTGGATAGTTTGGTACAAGTGAAAAGCCTGCGACGGCGGTAAAAGAATATCATCGGAGATCGTCTCGATCACATCAATTTTTATAGTTGGATAGCTCGGCCCGATCTTTTGTATCAACACTTTTAACCGGTCGCTGATAGCAGTTAACAGCAGTTCTTCTTTTTTTAACGCCCAGATCGTATCGCCCAATTGTGATACGATCGACTGCGAATTACTGCGTAACTCCCTTAAGGCCGTGACGTTTTCTGTATCAGATTTTTGTAAAGTGATATTATCGAGGTTCGCTACAATCGAGGCTGCGTAAGCCCCCAGGTTATCGTGCAGGTCTGCGGCAATGCGTTTGCGCTCTTTCTCTTCCGCTTCTTTAACCGACTTGCCGGCCAGGATTTTTTCTTCAAACAGCAGTTGGTTCATTTTTATTTTTTGTCGTTTGCGGTAATTCTGAAATAATAAATAAAAAATCAACACCGCAAATAATGACACCAGCGCCGCGCCATACAGCCAATAGTTTTTTGTGACCAGGTCTAATTTCTGCTGAACAATTGTAAATTCCTTTTTTTGAACCTCATATTTCGTTTGCATCTCTGCCAGCGCAACAGCCGAATTTTTTTGATAAACGGAATCTCTTATTTTAATAATGTCTTCCAGCGTTTTTGCATATTCTTTTACGTCGCCCTTTGCCTTATAATTATTTGCCAGGGAGTTGTACAGGAAAAAAAGTTTTGAATCAATTTTGTACTCCCGTGCCATTGCGATGCCTTCTTTACAGATGGCAATGCCTTTTTCAGGTTGACCGTTTTGAGCATAATACAAGCCGAGCTGGCCAATGTCTGAAACGATATAGAAAGGGTCACCGATCAATTTTCTTATTTCTATCACTTCTTTTAGCGGAGCCTCGGCGAGAGACGCCTTTCCTGAACGCACAAAAAGCTGGGCCTCGATAGCCAGTGAATTCGATAACGCAAAAAGATTTTCATGTTTCCTGGCATTGGCAATCGCTTTGACGATATAGAAAAAACCGGAATCCTGTTTCCCGATGCTGCTGTAATTAAGCGCCAGGTTCGCAAAAAGAATGGCATATTTTTCAAGTAACAAACTGTCCTGCGTTGTATTTAACGCACTTAAATGCCAGGCCAGCGCCGTCTGTAACTGGCCCATTTCCAGGTACGCCCAGCCAATCAGCGTTTTACCTTTTACCTGGAGTAGCATCTCTTTCGCCTTTTCCGCGCTGGTTATCGTACGGTAACCCATATCAATAGCTTCCTTGTATTGATTCTTGCGCATGAAACAGCGCCCCTTTTGATTGAAAATACTTGTTTGTAATACAGGATCATCTACCTGGCGGGATAATATGTCAAGGCATTGATTGGCCAGTGAAAGCGAAGAATCGATCAGCCCCTTCGTGGTAAGTGCGCAGGATTTATAAAACATTGCCCATACGGCGTCATGTAAATTATTTTGCCCGGCTGCCGTTACCCGGGCCTTTTCTGCGTATGCCATTAATGTATCGGGATGGAGAATATTGCCCAGCTCACAGAATGCAAATATCGCCCGCTGTTTTTCCTCCTGGCTGGCGGCGCGCTCAATATTATTTTTTAACCTGTCAATTGTCTTTGTTTGCGACAGTAGAGAAACGTTGCAGAAAAACAATAATATAATGCAAAACAGGCATTGGTACTGCTTCATAGGCATATAACGATTTTTTCTTTTTTCAAGTATATGATTGTCGCTTACGCCGGATGCACCCAAAAATAGGGTACTACAAATTAGGTATTGATGATTATTGGTTTTAATTGAACCTTTGAAAATAAAATAATCCTTTCATTATCCTTTCGCTTACTTAAAACCAGGTATTTCATATAAATATCATCAGCATTCAATTTTCCCATAACCGTTTTGACAGACTTAATAGACCATTCGCCAGGATTTTCCCGGAGGTTGGTGATGACCAGGACCACAAAAAAGACCGGTGACCTGTACGACTAAGGACTGTTCTCTGTACTTGATAAGCGGGAAACCTGTGAACACAAGAAAATGGCTTACCAGCAAACCAACTATAACATGAGAAAAAAACTACTAATAATTACGGCCTTACAATCATTTAGTGTTACAGGGGGTACTTTGGAGATCATCGTTCCACCTTTCGATCAATCCGCCCAGGTAATCAGCTGCCCTTTTAATTTAGGCTCCCCGGGCATTTTAAGTTTAGTCAACGGCATTTCAATAACAGGAAATAGCAATCCCAATGGCTTTCGCGATAGTATTTTCCTATCCCAGATCGGGAAGCTCCTGATAAACGGCGCTTTTTACCTGCGTAATAAAAAGGATAAAAATATCAACGCTTTAGCTGTTAAACGTCGCTGTGGGAGCGGGCAGCGGGCTGGTGATAAAAGCACCTTTGAATTTGATTCTATAAATTATTTGACAATAATTAACTTAATTAACATAAGATGAAACAGCTTTTAATTCCAACCAACAGAGGCGGAAAAATAGTACTGGTAAATAATATTATCCGGGTAGAGGCCAGCAGTAGTTACAGTAAAATCTATTTCAGCAATGAACAGCCCTTGCTGGTTGCCAAAGTGCTGCAATGGTTTGAGGATCACTTGCCGGATGATATGTTTTGTCGCATTCACCGGACCCACCTGGTGAACAGGATGTATGTAACAGAAGTATTTGACAGGAATTTGCTGACGCTGAGCAACGGAGAAATCATGCAGATCAGCAGGCGTAAAAAGAGGGTATTTCAGTTTACAACACCGTGGATAGGCACGCCTAATACACTGTTGCAACGGCGGCAACAAAATTGATTATTTTTAAAGGTAAAAAATACCAAAACATGGCGGGGTGCCAGGTTCTGAACACAATACAGGGCTATCTGGAATCAAAATCAATTACTACTTTTTCTGTCAGCGGATGGCTCTGGCAGGTCAGTATAAATCCGTTTGCCAATTCATCTTCTTCCAATGAATAATTTGCATTCATGGTTATTTTGCCGGAAGTGAGCCTTGCCCTGCAGGTGCTGCATATTCCGCCCTTGCAGGCAAAAGGAAGATCGGCACCCTCATTTAAAGCTGCATCCAAAATGCTCTGCCCATAAAATGGCATGTCAAATTCAAAGCTCCTTCCATCCAGCTGAATAGTTATGTTGCTTTTTGTTCCGGCATTGTTTGTAGAAAGAAATTCTTGTGTTGCAGACTGCTTGTCACCAGGAACCGTAAATAATTCGATATGTATTTTTTTTTGATCTACCCCCGAATCTTCTAAAAATTCTTTTACCGGGAAGATCATTTCCCGGGGGCCACAAATAAAAATCTCATCCATATTTTTATAATCCACCAGTTTCTGCAACTCCCTTAATTTTTCCGAATTGATACGGCCATAGTTGATCCGAGCCTCTGTTCTCTCCCTGCTAAGGACATTGATAAAATTAAACCGCCCTATATATTTATTTTTTAACCCGGATAATTCTTCAAAAAAAATAATGGATGCCCGGCTACGGTTGCCATAAATAAGCGTAAATGAACTGGCGGGCTCGGTAGCCAGCGAAGTTTTAATTATTGAAATGATGGGTGTGATACCACTTCCCGCCGCAAAAGCAAGATATTTTTTTTTGTTGGCTGCCGATAATAAGTTGGTAAAGCTCCCGGTTGGAGGCATAACATCTATCAAGTCTCCTTTCTGCAGGTGTGCGTTGACGTAAGAAGAAAATTTTCCCGCCGCCACCTTCTTAACGGCAATGCATAGACTATTTTCAAAAGGCGCGGAACATATTGAATAGGCGCGGCGTATTTCTTCACCGTCAATATTTTTTTTCAGGGTAACGTTTTGCCCGTGTTTAAAGCGAAACAGGTCGGTCAATTGTTCGGGAACATCAAAAGTGATAATAGTGCAATCCGCTGTTTCTTTTTGAACCTGCTTTACGGTAAGCGGATGAAAATGAACTGCCATAGATTATTTCGGTTGATTATCAATTTACATAAAGGCTACGGGTAAATGAATAGTAAACATTATGCCGTTATCCCGTTCAGCAAATGATTTACCATATCATCTTCCAGTACCTGCTGCGATACATTTTTTTTATTGCGCTGCCAAAACTCAAGTCCGCGTACTGCCGACAATATTGTTAATACTGCTACGTAAGGATTGGTTTTTTTTATTTCATTTTGTTCAATACCCGCTTCCACCAGGTTTACCAGTGTCTTTTCATAATTCCGGCGGATGTTTAAAAAATCAGTTAGAAAAGGTTCCTGCAAATGTTTCCATTCGTGGTTGGCCACATACACTTCATCAAAATTTTCCAGCATCGTGTGAATATGGAAACGGATAATGGCCTCAATTTTCGCAATGATCGTTGTTGAACTATTTTCGATCATTTCAATCTGGACGCTAAACTTATTCCCGATCTTAAAACAAATGGCCTGCAACAATTCGCTTTTGGAGCCGATGTGGTTGTACAAACTCGGGGCCTCCACACCCAATGTTTCCGCCAGTTCTCTCATAGACGCGGCCGTATAACTTTTGGATTTAAAAAGCAGGGCAGCCTTTTGAATGATCACCTCTTTTTTTGTTCCGTTCTTACTGGTCAATATTTTCGCCATCAGATTACCTTTCTACAAAACTAACACTTATTAGTTTTTTATGTCCCTTTTAGTGCCCATTGGCTTATTATACGGTGTTGCAGCAGAAATTCAAAGGCGTTCTGACGCAACAATAAATTTTCCTGGTCTCACATATTAAAAAAATAAACCTTAACAAAATTTAACAATCCGGCCTATTTGCTTATCTCTTTATTAAATTGCATGTCAGTAAATTTATAGTAACGGACTTTTAATTTGAAATTTGCAGCATTAAAGAATTTGCTATGGAGTTACAACCGGTTGACAGGGTAGAAGACATTTTATCCAATGATTTTAGACATAATTATTACAATACAAAAAAGCCATTGGTTATTACCGGGCTGGCAAAGCAATGGCCGAGTTTTAAAAAATGGGACTGGGATTATTTTATAGATGTAGTAGGTGAAACAAGGGTAGGCGTTTATAACAACATAAAAAGTGATGCCTATACACCCATTAATACCGCCGACGCGTACATGAAGTTTGGCGATTACCTGCAACAGGTTAAGGAAGGTCCGCTTGAATTACGGATCTTTTTATTTAATATTTTTCAGCACGCACCAGCGCTGGTAAATGATTTTACCTGGCCGGAAAATTTGATGAAAGGCTTTGTAAAAAAGTACCCGATGTTATTCGTGGGTGGTGCCGGCTCTATCACACATATGCATTTTGACATAGATATGAGCCACATCCTTCACACGCAGTTCATTGGGAAAAAGAGGGTATTGTTGTTCCCGCATGAAGAGCAATATAAATTGTACCGTAAACCTTGGGAGGTGTTGAGCATGGCCAACTACACACATTATTATGAAAATTTCGACTATGAAAATTTTCCTGCTACAAGGTTTGCAAAAGGATACGAAGTGATCTTAGATCACGGAGATACTTTATTTATGCCGGCAGGATTTTGGCATCACATGGAATATATTGAAAGCGGGTTTGCCATGAGCCTGCGCGCATTACAGAATGATTTGGGAGGAAAACTGGATGGCGCCTGGAAACTTTTTGGTATGCGCGGTATTGATACATTGATGAAAAAGGCCGCACCGCAGTGGTGGTACAACCGCAAAAAAGAAAAAGTATACGCCCTGGCTTCGAAGGAAATCGGGCAGTTGTAAAAATTCTTATAAAAAAAAATAATATTTATTAAAGAAAATTACTACTTTTACAATCTGCTCGTTTACGAAGTTTTCTCCAATCTTAATGAAAGCCCATCCCAATAGTTGATCTATCTGTGTGTTGTTTTTTACAATAATATATCCTTATATAAATATCTTAAAATTTTTTCTTGTGGTTTCAGAGGTAAGCAAGGCCGGAGATTTTCATCTCTGGCCACTCTTTTTTTAGGGCCTCTTATCCGACTGGTCTATTGAAAACCTTCTTTTACCGGTACATCGCTTTATGTATAGATAGTTTTAACTTTCTTTGATAAAGCAAATGGCAAACGGAAAGATTTATACAACATTACTTCACATTACAGGTTGGTTGCTGTTTTTAAGCGTGCCTTTCATATTTATTTTTAGCCAGTCGATAGAAGGAAACGCGCGTTTTTTGTCAGGTGACCCACTTAACTTTCTCGGCTTTACTATTTATATCGCTATTTTTTATTTTCATACTTACCTTTTATTTCCAAAACTATATTTCCGAAAAAGACGCCTGCTTTACTTTTTGAGTATTGCAGTTTTATTAACAGTAGTTTTCTTTTTTCGCCCGTTCGACAGGTTATCAAACCAGAACCGCTCCCGGGGAAATGACGATTTAGAAAGGCCCGGTCCCTTGCCTCACACCCAGTACCGTCCGCCGCCCATTGGGCAGGGCAGGCTTCCACCCGGGGGCGGTCCGGGCAATAAGCCACCACGGTTTGGGTCACCTGCAAACAACAGCCGGATGGTTCCCCGCGTGGACATTATCAGTATTGAATTATTTATATTGGTAATAGCGATCAGCATTGCGCTCATATTAGGGAAGCGTTGGCGCCTGGCCGTGCAGGAAGCATCAAGAGCGGAAGCAGATAAAGCAAACGCAGAGTTGTCTTTTTTAAAAGCGCAGATCAATCCACATTTTTTATTTAATACACTTAACAATATCTACTCATTAGCGTTGACTAAAAATGAAAATGTAGCGGATTCAATCATGAAACTATCCAACATCATGCGATATGTTACCGACGATGTAAATGAAGACTTTGTATCACTTGAAAAAGAATTGGATTCCATCGGCGATTATATCAGCCTGCAGCGCTTACGCCTGGGTAAAAAAGCAGCCATTGATTTTATAATTGAGGGTGACATAAGCGGCAAAGTAATTGCCCCATTGATTTTAATGCCATTTGTTGAAAATGCATTTAAACATGGAATAAGCAATGCGGCTGAATCTAATATTTTGATTAAACTGACAGCCACGCAAAACCAAATTGTCTTTTATACGGGGAATAAATTATTTGCAACTCCCCGCAATACCGAGCGAACGGGCATAGGGAACACCAATACAAAAAAAAGACTGGCGCAGGTATATCCCGAAAAACATCTTTTAGATATTGCTTCACAAAATGGTTTATTTACTGTTCATTTAGTGATGTATATTTGAAACAAGCGCATTAAATTATGAAGGTTGAAATATTATTTTTCCTTCAACCTTCATAATTAATTATTACTATTTCCTGTTTATGCCATTAAAATGTATTGCCATAGATGATGAGCCGTTGGCGCTGGAACTTATAAAAAGTTATGCCGCCCAATTACCACAACTACAATTACTCCAAACTTTTGATGATGCAATCTCGGGTGGCGAATTTTTAAGAGCGACAGCTGTGGACCTGTTGTTTGTCGATATCAACATGCCTGATATAAGTGGTATTGAATTGGTGAAGTCCTTGGAAAATAAGCCCATCATAATATTTACAACGGCACATAAAAAATTTGCATACGAAGGATTTGAACTCGAAGCGCTCGACTACCTGTTAAAGCCAATTGATTTTGAAAGATTTAAAAAAGCGGTGGTGAAGGCAGTAGAATTTGATCAATATAAAAAAGCCGCGAAGGAAGTAGCTAATGAAAGTTTTTTTGTAAGGTCCGAGTATAAAATGGTGAAGATAGGCTTTGATGAAATTGATTATATAGAGTCGCTGGAAGATTATATCAGGATACACATTGCCAATGGAAGGCCCATTCTCACGTTGATGACACTTAAGTCGGTTATCGAAAAATTGCCGGCTGATAAATTCATTCGTATCCACCGCAGTTACATTATCCCATTAAACCGGATCAGGTCCGTAGTAAATAAGAAAGTATTCTTAACGTCTTCAAAAGTACTCCCCGTCAGTGATACGTATTTAAGTGCTATTAATGAATGGATGAATAGATAGCAGCCCTGGAGCAGACAATTACAAAACGCAGGCAGGCATCCAGCGTTAACAAAACTTTAGTCGGTACATTGATCTGTTTCATCGGTTTTATTGATCCCTCTTTTTTTTAGATGATAGTTTTACATGGCAGATAAAAAGCAAGCATGTGTATTAAAAAGCATATACAATAGTGCACATATGTAAAAAGCAATTCGTTTAAAATATTTCAATAACACAGCCAGTTAATTTAAAAGACCAGCAAATAATTATGCAGAAAAATTTACACTTTTCTAACAATTTAAATTGACATTATGCAACGCAAAAGTTTTTTGAGAAACTCAATTGGGCTATTGAGTGCCGCGGTATTATTAGAGTCATGTAAAAAAGAAGATGTTTCTTCCGGGACCACTACCACCACTACTGACGGTGTCGGTGGTTCATGTTCCGTGGCACCTTCAGAAACAGAAGGGCCCTATCCATATCCCGGGGGCGAAATTACAAATCCTCTGAACAGGTCTGATGTCACCGGTGGGCAAAACGGGGTGCCACTCACGCTTACATTTACCCTGGTAGATACCAATAATAGCTGTGCCGTATTATCGGGCTACAGGATCGATATCTGGCATTGCAATGCCAAGGGTTATTATTCGGGTTATGCCAGCCAGCCTGGCGTAAACGGCACTTTGAGCTATGTAGGTGCAACCTGGTTAAGAGGTTATCAAACAACCGACTCAACCGGTAAAGTGGTATTCGTCACCATATACCCCGGCTGGTATGCATCCAGGGCTACACACTTTCATTTCGAAGTTTTTAATGGTACCTCGATGGTAAAAACCGGGCAGTTGACCATGCCTGAAACTATTTCAGATGCCATCCATACTACTTCCGGTTATAATGGAAGTATAAATACTACCCGGAACGCTTCCGATAGCGTTTTCGGAAATTCCGTCACAGATCTTGCCAATCAAACGATGCCGCTTTCGGGAAGCATTGCCGCAGGATATACCGCTACACACACAATTGGTATAGGAGTGTAACGTAGGCCCGTTTTAAAATCCAGGGCCCGTTACAAGCTGGTGAGTTATGCCAACGATTTCCGGGCCATCCTTTATTACACTATTTAAAAAGTACCAATGCAAAAGGCAATCATACAATTAACATACAGGCAGGTGATCGACGCAACATCGAATTCAATATTTGAAAAAAGAGTATTGCATTATTCTTATGAAGAATACAAAATGAAATCGCAGGCTTATAATATGGATGGAAATATTGCCACGTTTACTGCATTAAAAGAAAAAGACGGCAGGGCGAATTCGTTGCACTATAAAAGTGGTTTTGCAATTGGCGGACTTATCGATGGACTTAAAAACAACATGCCATTTTTAAAGGATATGCTGGGGCAAAATGTTGGTTTTGACACTTATAAGTTTGAATTAATAGAATCTGACATCACCAATATGCTGTTGCATAAAGTCGCCATTCATTATATAACCGGCTGGCTCACTTTATACGAAATAATTGGGGATACACTATTACTCTCAAAAGAAAATGACCTGGAAGCCAGTGTACATAAGCCCGTTGAAACTTTTATGTTAAAAATGCAGCCCGGTCTTTCTATCACCAGCTACCAGGATATTCCTGTGTTAAGAAGCGAACAGTAAATACAGGCAATATAATGCGACTTGTCTGATGATGGTATTTGTTGCCGGTAAAAAATATGTCAGCAAGGAAAGGTCACCATATCAGCCGGAATCAACGGTTTAATAATGCTTAAATCAATAGGTTGATGGTAATTTGATCATTTTTTAATATTGATAAAGGTTGATAAAATAGCTGTTCATTTTATGATTTTTTTATGATGGAGCCAGGCAATTTTCCGCCTGTTATTTCATTATGTTCAATAACTTGTCTTAATAAATAGTGTTTGCAAGAAAACGCTGAAAACTTTTACAGACAATGGATTTTGGAGATTTTTATTGTTGAATATTATTAATCTGAAACTAAAGAAATGGCCTAAAATAAAATATTGCTGAGCTGTTTAATAAAAGGCATTTAAGTGTGGCCACTGTTTGATCTTCTACATCAGTAACCGGGTTAGCTGCCTTTTTTGGTTCGGTTCCGATGAAATCGGAATTGAAAAAATGCGCAGCCTATTT
>JBDSLD010000174.1:0-14126 GCA_039916545.1 Ferruginibacter sp. | reverse complement strand
AAATAGGCTGCGCATTTTTTCAATTCCGATTTCATCGGAACCGAACCAAAAAAGGCAGCTAACCCGGTTACTGATGTAGAAGATCAAACAGTGGCCACACTTAAATGCCTTTTATTAAACAGCTCAGTAGTATTTTATTTTAGGCCATTTATTTAGTTTCAAATTAATAATATTCAACAGGAAAAATCTCCACAATTCATTGTCTGTAAAGGTTTTCAGCGTTTTCTTGCAAACACTATGTAACATTTAATGGCAACACGGAAGAAGCTTTCGATTTTTACAAATCCGCACTCGAAGGTGAGATCATCAACCTGCAGCGTTTTGGTGATTCGCCGCATGGTGAACAAATGGCTGATGCGGATAAGAAAAAAATTATGCACATCGCCCTGGAGGCGCCGGGTGATGTAAAATTAATGGGCAATGACCATGTTGATTTTATGGGCGGAGCCTTTAATGCCGGAAACAATTTCTCCTTGTCGTTCCATCCTGGTAGTGCCGGGGCGGCAGATAAATTATTTAACGCCCTGTCCCCGGGCGGCACAGTTATTATGCCGATGAGCCAGGCTCCCTGGGGCGATTATTTTGGAATGTTTACCGACAAATTCGGAATTAAATGGATGATCAATCACCAGAAAAAATAGAAATTTATTGTCGTAAAAGCTGTCGCCTGCTACTTAATATCTTCTTCAGGATCATCACTGATTCTTCAATTTCTTTTTCATTTAATAAAGCAAACCCGATACGCAGGGCATTGTAATTGATATCTCCTGAATTATAAAAAATGCCATCGCTCATGTACAAGCCCATGGAAGAGGCCCTGGCAGCAACTAACGGCAACGGATATGTTTTATCAAAAGTCGCCCAAAGAGCCATCCCCCCGGATGGCTTTTCAAATGTTATAAGGTCACCTGTTTCGTTTTTTAACATATCACAAAACAGGTCCCTGCGCTGGCGATAAAGCTTCAGTGATTTTTTGAGGTGTTTTTGCAGCGGTCACCCTGATACACCTGAATGGTTTAAGCGAAGATTTATATGACAGATCAATTGAGCTTTTCGGCGAAGAAAAAACGGCCCAGGTAATTATGACGATTGTCGGTATCAATGCCTGGAACAGGATAGGGGTATCATTAAAAATGGAACCGGAACTTTGAGCTTTAAAATCTTATTATGTCGCGATCGATTATAAATTTAGTTTTGGCGGATTAATTAAAAATGATGGTATGGATCAGTTTGAAACATTTTTGCAGCTGCACAATGCTGAAACCCCTGTCTTAATTGCAAATATTTGGGATGCCGGCAGCGCAAAGCTGTTGGAACAAAACGGCGCAAAGGCGATCGCCACTTCCAGCGCCGCGCTGGCGCTTTCACTGGGCTATGAAGATGGAGAAAATATTCCGTTCGAGTTAATGCTGGAGACTGTCAAAAGAATCAAAAACAACATTTCGCTGCCACTCTCGGTGGATATGGAGCGAGGGTTTAGCAATAGTATTGCCGGCATAGTTCAAAATATAGAAAGACTTTGTGACATTGGCGTAGCTGGTATTAACATTGAGGATTCTACTGCCAGTAAAAGTCTACAACCGATGGAAGCTTTTGAAAAAACAATATTTTCAATAGCCAGTCACCTCTCTCAAAAGAATTTAAAATTGTTTATCAATGCCCGGACGGATGGCTTTTTATTAAAAGTTCCGAATGCGCTTGTTGAGACAGAACGACGGATCAAGCTGTATGAAAATGCCGGGGCAAACGGCATATTTGTGCCGTTCATAACGGAGGAAGCGGATATAAAAACTGTAGTAAAAGCGACGAGCCTGCCGGTAAATGTGCTTGCAGTTCCGGGCCTTCGGGGCCTTACCCAACTTTCTTCCCTGGGAGTAAAAAGAATTAGTTTGGGAAGTTTCCTGTACAGGTCGATCAACAGGGAAGTAATAAATAAGATAAATAAAATAAACGCGGATCAATCGCTTGATACACTATTCTAATGGACCGTTTACCCTACCGAGCCAGTATTGTAAACAGTCAATTATAATTGTGTGAACGGTGTTTACGAGCTGGGAAAAATGAAAAAAATAAATACACTGATAGTGGGGCAGGGCATTGCCGGATCCCTGGTGGCTTTTATGCTTCACCTTCGCAATATGCCATTTGTGGTGATCGATCCTGCCCTGGCTAATACTTCCAGCAGGATTGCCGCAGGCATGTTTACCCCGGTAAGCGGTAAGAGGAAAACAATCAATCTTCACACGCTGAACCAAATTCCTTTTGCAATTCAAATTTACCAGGAGCTGGAAAAATTGCTCGATGCCAGGCTGCTTCATTTGCAAAATATACACCAGGTATATCATTCTGTTGCGGAGCGAAATGAACTGACCAGTAAATTGAACAATGCTGATTTTGCTAAATTTATTATTACCGATCCCTTGAGTTTGCAAGGAATAAAAGAACCAATTGGCGCTTTCGGCATCAGCCACTCGGGATGGGTGGATTGCCCGGCATTCATCGAAGCTTTTGCCAACTGGTTAAAACAACAGGATGCATTGGTAGAAGGTTTATTTGCTTACGGTGAATTGCAAATCACGAAAGATAAAATGGCATATCGCGGAATGGAGTTTAACAATATTATTTTTTGCGAGGGGTACAAAGCCGTCGGTAATCCATTCTTTGAAAGCGAAAATATTATTCCCTGCAAAGGTGATCTGTTAACCATCAAATACGATCATCTTTCCACGGATCTTATCGTAAAAAAGAATGGGATTTATCTAATTCCTTCCGGCAATAATACATTCAGGGCGGGCTCTACTTATCAATGGAATGATGATAGTGAATCGGCCAATGAGGAAGCCAGGAAATTAATTGAGCGTCAGCTTGATTCTATGCTTGATAACAACTACACGACGATCGGTCATAGTTCGGGAATAAGGCCTACTACAAAAACACGGGAGGTAGTTGCCAGGCAACATACTGAAAATAAGGGTATGTTTATGTTAAACGGATTAGGCACCAAAGGAGTTTTACAGGGGCCATGGTGGGCAAAACATATTACTGAATTATGTTGCAATAATAATGAGTAGGGCAGCGTATGTTACTGCGCGACCAGCTATCGCCTTATTGCATAGACCAGTTCGTCCAGGTATTCGCCATATTTATAGTAAGACTTGCTAAAACGTGCTTCCAGGATAAAACCGGATTTTTCCAGGACTCTTTGTGAAGCGATATTTGTTCCAAAAGGCCTGGCGAATACCCTGTTGATATCATAAGTTTTAAAACTCCATTCAACTATTTGCGGGATGGCTTTCGTAACAAGTCCTTTTCCCCAAAATGGCTCCGCCAGCCAATACCCTAACTCCGCATTCTTTCTATGAATACCTGTTTGCGGATGGATCCCGATGCCGCCAACTGCCTGTCCGTCGATGTCAATGGCAAATAGGTGAATGGGTATATCCTGAGTAGCAAATTGTATAAAGTTCATACCGTCGTCGATCGTGTAGGGATGAGGAAACTGTTCCGTCATAAATTTTGCGATATTGATATTATCCGCAAATTTTACCAGGTTGTCCAGGTCACTGGCGCTCCACGGTCTTAAAGTAGGATCCATTTGATGCTGTTTCGTTTTGATAAAGGATGATTAGCTATTGCAGGCAAGTGTGCTAAACTCTTGTTTTATTTTTTCCTTTTTTTTCGAGTTCGCTCATAAATGTAGTGAGTTCTCTTGTAAATATATCGAGAGATAATGCGGCTTGTTTTATATAATCTATCAATTGCTTCAATCGTTCCGGCAGGTGTATTGACTGATCAAGTAAATTTGATAAGCCGAGGATATTTGCAACAGGATGCCTTACATTATGCGATGTCATAAACATCATCTCTTCGAGCCCAAGTATATATTCTTTCAGGTACTCTTCCGTCTTGATAAGTTCGTTGTTGGCGATTGACAATTCCGCAGCCCCTTTTTCTTTTTCCCTGTTTTGAAAAGCAAGTTCCTCAATGGTAATGATCAATTCTTCCGCTCTCTTTCTTTTTTCTTCATTTTGATAAGCCAATTCTTTAATGGCATCTAACAGTTCTGCGGCCCTCTTTTCCTTCTCTTGATTTTGAAAGGCAAGTTCAGTATTGGCAATGATCAACTCTGCGGCCCTTTTTTCTTTTTCTGCATTTTGAAACAATAATTCCTGGTTAGCAATGACGAGGTCAGCGGCGCGTTTTTCTTTGTCTTTATTTTGAATTAAAAAATTTCCTGCAGACAGTAAAACAAGGATAGTAAAAAGAAATATCAGGATAAAAATAATCACTGAAAACCTGTTAAATACCTGCAGACTTCGCTCATTGATTTGCTTTCGCTGCTGAAGCAAATTGTATTCATCCTGTTGAATTTCATTAGCTATTTTACGTATATAATCTGTGTACTTCCTGCCTGTCCTGGCAGTGTTGCCGGCTATGGTATCCGCCTGGTCGGCTGCTGACCTGGATTTTTTAAAAGCAAAATCCAGGTACTTTTGAACATTCACCGATAGAGAATCAATACGTAATTGCTGCGCAGGATTATCCGTTGTAAGTAATTTAAGTTGCTTAATGTTAGTGAATATAGGCGTGGTTGATATTAAATGCTCCGGCGATGTACTGTCATTTCTGATCACAAAATCCTGTGTGATTATTTCCACTTCTTTTACCAACGTCAGGATATCGCCCGACAGGTAAATTACCTGCTTGGTATGATCCAGCAATATTTCGGAGACGTGAAGTTTTTGATTGCTTTTGTAGGTAGCAATGGCCAGGAACCCAATGCTTCCCAGTATGATAAAAGAAAAAAGTAAAAATTTATGAAGGATACTGATTTTCATTCAAACTTTTATAAGTGTTACGTTGATAAATACTTTTAGAGTTGTATTATAACGTGTTCTTCATCGGTGATCACTTTATGGATAAGTACTTTCAACCGTTAACCCTAACAATTATCTTGTTTAAATACATAGACCAATTGATTAACGTTTACGCACATGATTTTTTTAGAAACATTTACCTCGATTCTAAGATTTCATCGTATTATGAAGGTAATGAAAATAATTACCGCAAGAACAAATGAGGGCGCATTTCAAATTAATAATGCATAACCGGCAACAGGCAGGATACCTTGATTACAGGAAGGGGGTCTGCTTTCAGGTAAATTAATTCTGAGGAATTATTTGTAAGGTCATAACAGAAGGATAGGCATTGCCCGACATTTGTCCGAGGGTAAGATCAGGGCCTGATAAATTTCTTCCTATAATTTTTATGCTATGCGTACCCGCAGGAAGGGTGAATATCCTTGTAGCGGCAATATGCAAATAATCTCCATTACCTACTGAATTCCTTATCCTTCCTGTATTGCCACCATCCAGTAAAATGATTATATCAAATGTTGTTCCTGCACAAAAGGCACATCCTACACTTCCTGTAAATACCATTGCCTGTACCACAACTTTTGAAGGTTTGGCCAACACGAGCGTCTTGCTTAAACCCGGAACATCTCCCTCATTGCCTGCTACGATGGTAGCTCCACCCGTTGCCATTATTTCTTCGGTAAGGTTGTATATATCAGTTACCGGGTTACTTCGCCATTCAGGCGCGGCGCTTCCATTCGATTGCAACAACTGTCCCGCTTGTCCTTCATTTCCATTTATTTTTAAGGCGCCTGTTTGCGTATTCATTCCAAATTTCCAGCCCGTGGCGATACCAAAAAAACCTATGTGCGCATCATCCTCCATTCCTACAAAAGCCGTTTCCGCGTTGGCATTGTTGTTTAGCCAAAGCCCTGCTGAAGTGCCATCATTTCCGCCACTCCTGATACGTATCCTGCTACTTATGTCGAGCCGGTAGGCAGGGTTGACAATTCCGATACCAATATTGCCATTTCCTTTGATGCGCATTTGTTCGCTGAACGAGAAACTGCTTCCATAACCAAAGGCAATGTCATCATTGACCGTTTTTGAAAATATCTGGAACAGGCCAGGCTGGATTCCAAAGCCGTAATGCGTAGGAGCGCCGTCGTTCCACAGTGAGATCTTATCGCCCGTTGTACCGGTAAAAGCCAATGGAAATGCAGGGTTGGAATTGCCTATTCCAATATTGCCATTTTTTAATACCATTAAGGCATCTCTTTTCGGAAAGCCACTGCCATTGCCAATTACAAAAAGGCGATCGCCGGAATCCCAGGAACTAACGCTGGCCGGTATATAATCAGAATTAAAATAACCAACCACTGTCTCGCCAAAAGACCTTGCAGTGGTGTGCACACCTAACGCTATTGAAAAATCCCCCAGGGCACTTGTGTTGAATCCCATGGCGGTTGAATTTTTTCCTTTAGCTGTTATATTAAATCCCGAAGCAAATGAGTAGTTGCCAATACTATCATTGTCCCAATGGCTGCCATCAACATAACCCGCTCTGAATGCGGCTTTATCGGCATACCACATCATTCTTCTTCCTTGCCCCTGCATCGAAGGTTGCCCTGGTGACACGGGTATATCACCTGTTGCAGAAAATAACACACTGCTGTCCTTTACGTGCAGCCGTGCAAGTGGTGTGGTGGTACCAATTCCTACATTTTGCCCGGTAGCAAAAAGAGTAGCGACAATAAAAAACGGCAGGAGTGATTTTTTTTTCATATGTGTGCGTTGAAATTGTCCATACCAATTTATATTTTGATTATAAAACTTTAGCGGCCAGACTTGCCTTTACCAAAAAAATATTAGATCAGCAATTATTTTCAACTTTATATAACCGTTAAACCGGGTATTGAAAATACTGCCTTTGCCAACCAGGGAATAGAACAAAAGTTATAAGTTATTGAACAATTATTTTTTGCGTTGCTGTTTTATTGTTACCGGTCACCCTTATTAAATATTGCCCGCTCGCCAGCGAAGGCGAAAGAATGATCTGCGGGTTGCTTCTTATATCAGAAGCCTTACTGTACACTACCTGCCCATCTGCGGTCATTAGCTCTATTTTTGTTGCTGTAAAATGTTGCAGCCGGATATTTAGTGGTTCGCCACGTTTTGCAGGGTTAGGGTATACTTCGATTTTATTGCTGCTGCTAAATTTTATTAATTGGATAGATGAGTACATAGACTTGCTGTCCTTGTCAACTGCTTTGACCCGGTAATAATTGTCGCCATTGACAGGTGATGCATCAAACCAACCGTAACTATTGCTATTCCTTCCGTAAGCAGTCACAGTCCCGGACTTATTAAAATCAGCGCCCACCACCTTTCTTTCCACTTCATAATTTTTTACATTGATCTCATTTTGAGTCGTCCACTCAACTTGTACGCCACCATTTTTTTTGTATGCTCCAAGGTAAGTAATGGTAAGCGGAAGAACTGTTGCATTTACTGTCAACATAATATTTGAAGGGTTGTATTTTACATTCCATGATAAACCAACGGGTAAAGCCGGCAAATTGAGAGTTGAAAAACTACCGGTAGCAGCACTAAATGTGAGGATCTTAAAACTATCACCTAAAGCAGGTACAAATCCATTTAGCAGGCTAACGTTGAGCATTCCGGCCAATACTGCATTACCATTTTGGCCTTCTGCGTCTTTCAAAACGTTGATGGTATCGAATATACTTGCCGAAGCTATTTCTATTTGATGGACCGCCGTATTGGTAGCGTTGTAGTTACCGGTTATAGTAAATTTTCCCGGCGAATTTCCAGGAGATAAAGTGCCGCTGTTTTGAAGGTTGCCAACTATTTCACCGGACCCTTTTAATGTTCCGAAGTTTTCTAATTGTGCCGCCTGGTATATTTGTATAACGGAATTAACCGTTATAATTTTATCCGCAGGAATAGCACTGTTGCCCCCGGAAATAATGAGCCAGTGGTCTTTTGGGAAATTGAGATCTGTATCTAACTGCATCGGTTTTGTAATCAGCACTGAAAGCGATGCTAAAATATCCGGTACCTGGTTGGCTGTCCAGGATGCGTTCTGCGACCATTTATTGGCGATACTGCTATCATTGGTTTTGGGTAGTGCCGGTATTGAATCGACATCGCCGCCACAGGGAGTTGCATCGCACCCATCCGTTACTTTTCTAAAATAAGTACCCGCCAGGATACAGGCACAATAAGCAAGTTCATGAAGATTAGGATCACCCGTATAACTGCAGGTAACCGGATTTAGCCTGCCTGTTAGCTCATTTAATTTATAGAACCGGTTCCAGTAAAGAGGGATCGTCGGAAAGTTTGATTCCGGGTAACCATATGCATTGGTAGCGAACCGCACCGATACCGGCGTTACTCCCTGGATGATGGGGCAGGATTGTGAATTGGTTGGAATCGTGATAGAAAGCAGGCAGGCAATGATTATAATTTTTTTCATGCTATTTTGAATTAGGTCATTAATAATCCTTTTTCGAAGGGCTAAATTTTTTCCAGGTATCAGCTATTGAATGATAACAACTGCAGCAAATTTTATTGCTTCAAAAATCTTGTTCTCTGCACCATGTCTCCATCCGATAATTCGATGACATAGATGCCCGGGTGCAGTTGTTGTAAACTCGTCTTCACCGGTAGTTCATTTTTTGATCTTTCCTGTTTAACTAATTTACCGAGCAAATTGTAGATGCGCACAGTAACCATTTCCTTTTTACCTGTATAAATTATGTTGATGAAATTATTTGCCGGGTTGGGAAATACAGAAAATAATAAGACGCTTCGGTCGTTGGTAATCTTTATCACAGTCGAGAATTTAAACCGGCCATCCTTATCTATTTGTTTTAACCGGTAATAGTTTGATTCGGCTAACGGCTGCGCATCGATAAAACTGTATTCATTTTTTCCGTTGTTGTTCTTACTGGCCACTTCACCGGTTTTTACAAAATAAGCCCCATTGCTACTTCTTTCAATATCAAAAAGCGATGTATTGATTTCATTTTCTGTCGACCATTTCAGTAGGATGCCGATATCCGATTTTATTCCCGAAAAAGAAAGAAAACGCAGCGGGAGCGGACTGCCTATTAAAAAGGAATCAACTGCAGTGATGCTCCAGTCGTCTTTCGAGCGAATGAATAATACATGATAGCCATCTGCCAATGCAGAAATATTTGCAGAGAAATTGATATTGGAAATGTCAACAGAAGGGCTAACGGTAATGGGTGTACCATTTCCGAAACCGGGATCAATGTCAATAAAATATTCTGCAGCCGTGATGTTGCCTGGCGCAGCAGGTGCAACAGGGTATGCAGGATCCTGTGCAAATAAAAACTGCCCGGCAAAAACTACGCAACAGAGTATAACTACATGTTTCATATATGATGGTTTAATTTTTAATAAATCTATTTCCGGCAACGGCGGGTCCTGCCATAACAAGGCTTTCTATTTTTGAATACAATACTGGCAGAGAATCCGCTAAGACGTTTTAGGAGCACAAACCCTAATTATTATTACGCGTACTAAATATCACATTCATGCTATTGCTCCCCGATGGAACATTCTCCGGCACAGTACGAGCATAGATCGATGGAATGGCCGGTATCCCCGATAATTTGTAGGGATCGTTGCCGCCATAAGCGCCGCAGTCGGGTGTAGTGCTGCCAATTGTCACCCCGGCACCGATAGCAGGTGAACCGGCTTTTAACCTGAACTTGCCGTCGCTGCTTCCTGTCAATATGAAAACGGATGCTTCCGCCTGGCCCAGCTTATTGCCGGTGGCATTGGCAGGCAATGCCTGGGCAGTGGAAAAAAGATTATTTTTTACGGTGCAATCTGTCAGGACTGCATCGGAGGCGGAAATAAAAATGTTGTTGGCCACATAAGCGTTCTTCGTTTGCAGAATTCCTTTTATCACATTATTGCGGATAATACAACCACCAGCTACGCTAAAATTGCTGAATGCGAGCCCGTTACCAAGAGCATCTATTATACAGTTCTCCAATACACAATTAGAAAGTATTGCCTGCGAACTACCCGTTACTGTGAAGCTGCTGTTGCCATAACATTTCCTTATTGCAAGGCCGCTATGCGCGCCGGCGGCAAAATAAATGCCTGTGATAAAGCATTTTTCAAATAGCAGGTTATAAGCCGTCGGACTAACATTAATAGTGGTTGAGCCCGAGAACTGGATCCCGAAAAATTTAGAATTATTAGCGCCATTTAAAATACTTAGTCCCGCTAATTTGCTTGTTAGTATGCGGGCTTGTAACCCTTCATTTCCACCAGCTGCCGGGTCAAGCAAATAACCCACGCCTACCACGGTCAGTCGTTTATTTAATGATGCCGAACCATAACTCAGGCTGCTGGGCTCGATATAAATTGTATCGCCGTCTTTTACCAATACGCTGCTGACTGTTACATTGAAATTTATAAAGTCAGCCGCCACGCCTACATTATTATTCAATCTCCAGATCTTAGCGTGGGCGCCTGATGCGGTGATCAAAAAAGCAATAAGCGCCAGTGAAGTTTTAATTTTAATCATAAAAGAAAATTACAGGTAACAAAATAGGTGTTGCGAAACATGGAGGGTTATTGCAAAAAGACGATTGCTGAATTCGGTTGTTGCTTTTATAAAATCAAAAATAGAAATAACAACCGCCCTTGTCAATCACCTGAAACAGTGATTAGGATCTATGTTGGCGAGAATCACCCGAAACTGGTATTTTAAATGTATTCTTTGGATTTGTGAAGGATAATGTCAATCTTTACGAGGAATAGCCCACGAACTCTTTGAAAGAAATTTCATAAAATTGTTCCGGCATGATCATGGGTACTGAAAGAAATTCTTTGAACGCAGCAAGTAAAAAATTTCCTGGATTGTAATGATGGTCTTCCTTGCTGAGCAGGCATGTAACTAATTTGGTAATGATGTAGAATTCCTATGTCGGATGATCAAAGGTATCCGGTTAATCAAGCATGATGTCATTATTTAAACATATTTCCCTTCCTGTTATTTTTATTTTATCAATAGTTATTTTGCACGCGCAGGATAAGCAAACTGACAGCCTGTTAGCTGTTTTAAAAACTTCAGGTATAGATACATTTAAAGTAAATCTGCTAAATAAGATAGTAGCGAAATATCAGTACACCGATCCGCCGAAAGCAATGGAATATGCGCAGCAGATGATCGCACTTGCCCAAAAATTGAAATTTAATTATGGCCTTGCAACTTCCTATAGCCTGGCAGGCGGACTATCGGTTGAGAAAACTGATTTCGTTGCCGGCGCTGATTTTTATACAAAGGCATTGGAACTGGTTTCGAAGGAAAAAGATTTTAGAAATAGAAAATTGTATGGCCGGATCAGGCAAAGCTTTGGCGTTATCGCATACTACCAGGAAGATTACGCAACAGCGGTTAATTATTACCTGGAGGCTGCCAATGTGTATAAAGAGATAAATGACGATGCGCTGCTGCTGGTAATTTATAATAACCTTTCGAGCGTGCACGCAATCATGATCGATAAAAAGAATGCGTTAAAATATGCGGAGGAATGTTATGCCATCAGCAAAAGAATAAAAGACCCGTATCGAAAAAGCATGGCCTGTGTGGCGCTTGCTTCCGCCAAAATTGAAATGAAAGACTATGATGGTGTGGAAGGGTATTTGTTGGAATCGAAAAAGATTTGTGACACCATATTAAATTATGTATTGCTTGGCAGGACCTATTCATTACTTGGGCAATTAATGGTTGGCAGGGATAATAACAATACCAGTGCCATTGAATATTTTGAAAAAGCCATCCCCAGTTTTGAGAAATCAGGGAGCCAGTTTGAAGTTGCCGCTTCGCACCAGCGATTAGGCGAAGCATACTCCATATCGGGTAATTATGCGAAAGCTAAAACCGAGATTACCAAGGCAATTGAAATGGCTAAACAGTTAGGCGTATTGCAGATAGAATTACATTCTTTAAAAAGCCTGAGTGAAGTGGAAGAAAAAAATGGGAACCAGCCAGGGGCTTTAAAATTATTAAAGGAATACAATACTATTAACGACAGCATCAATATTGAAAGTAAATTAAAACAGGTGAATGCCCTGGAGGCGAAATATGAAACTCAAATAAAAGAATATAAGATCGCACAATTACAAAAGGAGAAACAGGTGCAGGAATTATCTATCCGGCAAAAATCTACTTTCAATTATATTTTACTTGCCTCATTTTTGGCCTTGCTGCTAATTAGTTTTTTAGTTTACCGGACCTACCGGCAGAAACAGGTATTACAGCAGCAACAAATAAAACAATTACAGAATGAAAAATTATTGCTTGCCACCGCATCTATTTTAAAGGGCCAGGAGGAAGAGCGAAGCCGGTTGGCAAAGGACCTGCATGACGGACTAGGAGGATTATTATCAGGTGTAAAATTTTCACTAAGCAATATGAAAGACAATTTAATTATAACCCCCGATAATATGGCTGTCTTTGAACGGTCGCTCGATATGATCGATACTTCCATCAAAGAATTAAGGAGAGTGGCGCACAACCTGATGCCTGAAATGCTGACAAAATTTGGGCTTGATGAAGCGTTAAAAGATTACTGCAGTACTGTTAATGGTACCAGGCTGATCGAGATAAAATACCAGTCTCTGGGAATGGAAGCCAGGATGGATAAAGCAGTTGAAGTGATCGTCTACCGCATCGTACAGGAACTATTAAATAACATTCTAAAACATGCTTCGGCATCCCGGGCATTTATACAATTGATACGACAAAATAACAGGCTTAATATCGGGGTGGAAGATAACGGCAAAGGTTTCGATAAAGCCTTGCTCGATAATAGCAGGGGGGCAGGCTGGTCCAGCATCCGCTCGCGTGTTGAATATCTGCAGGGACAGTTTGACATTCATTCAGAGCCGGGCAAAGGCACTTCGGTTAACATTGAATTTAATTTATAATTATGATCCGTGTATTTATCGTAGATGACCACCCGGTCGTAATCGAAGGCATACATTCATTATTACAAAATGAAAAGGATATGGCATGGGTAGGGCAGGCGATGAACGCACAGTCCTGTCTTGGTTTTTTCGTAAATAATACAGCCGACGTTGTCCTGATGGATATCAGTATGCCAGGCATGGATGGTATAGAATTGTGCGCGGTAATGAAGGAAAAATATCCCGGGATAATGATACTCGGGCTCAGTACTTTTAACCAGGGATTGTACATAAAAAAGATGGTGGAGAACGGTGCATCCGGGTATATTTTAAAAAATTCATCCAAAGAGGAACTGATCAAAGCAATACACGCCGTTCATGAGGGCAATATTTTTTTTAGTGGAGAAGTGGGTACCGCGTTACAGGAATACCAAAGGTCATCGGGCATAGTATTGCCCGAATTAACACCAAGAGAAAAAGAAGTATTACAACTGATCGCAGAAGGATATACCAATCCGCAGATCGCAGAAAAGATATTCCTCAGTCCGTTTACGGTGGACAGTCACCGGAAAAATTTATTGGCAAAGCTTGGCGTAAAAAATACTGCTTGCCTGGTAAGACTTGCAGTGGAAAGAAAATTGTTATGATAAATTATAAATAGAAAAATAGTTACTGTTTTGAAATACGGCAGATCAATACCTTATTGCAATTCTGTATCATGTGCAAGTTGAAAAATTGTAAAAATATGGTGCGCTTCATGCAGAAGAAAAAATTCTGTCCATTGAACAATATTGAGCGGCCCGTATTTCTTGTGTACGCCGATCCTGTTTAACTCAGCATCAGTCAGGTTGGTTAATAAGCCAGTTATTTTTTGCCTGTCAATACTCAATTGTTTAACCAGGTCGTCTGAAGCCAATGCCCTGCAATCTTCAAAAGCCGGATCTTCAGCCGCTTCGTAACGGCCAAAAAGTGGCTGGTCATTAATTAAAACCTGATTGACCCTTTCTATAAAAGTTGGTTGATAACTTGCCAGGTGCGCGAGGTTGTCATGGATATTCCATTTATTTGGTTGTGGTCTTTTTAATAAACGGCGGGGAGCAATTTTTAAAAGAATATGCCCGATTGCCAGGTGTTGCGTTTTTAATCTTTCGTCAATCGAAGGGTAAAGTTTCATGGCTTTTAAGTGGTTATCATTTTTAAAGATCGGTAAATATGTCGGGTTAAGGCGTTCAACCGTGTTAGCATCAAGCCTGCTTCGAGAAAGAATTGCAGCGATCAATTCATCTCATT
>JBDSLD010000173.1:0-7788 GCA_039916545.1 Ferruginibacter sp. | reverse complement strand
CGATCTCCGCTGCGGTAAAACCGGGCGACCAGTCTGTAGTTCGTCCAAACCCCATGTCTATAGATGCGGCGGAACGGAACCGGAGGTCATTGATCAGTTCAAGTTCCCCGTAAACACCACCCAGCAACCGATAAGTTTTTTCTTTTACTCTTACGATTGAGTTTAAGGCAAGTTCATTGCCAATGGTCAGGCCACCAACATCCAGGTTGCCATTAAAGCCATACCGGTTCCCGGGGATTGAATTGTTAACATCATAGATGTCAAAGAATGTCGGCATGCTGATATTGTTCTGGTATAGAAATCCATCTCCGTCGCCGCTTCTTCCCCTGTTTACTTCCTGGTAAGTGAGTGAAAGTGTTTGACCAATCTTTAGCCTTTTTCCTATTTTGAAATCAGAATTTGATCTCATGGTGTATCGTTCGAGATCCCATTTTTGGGTGATGGCTTCTTGTTTATAATTACCCAGCGAGAAAAAATAGCTGGCATTTTCGGTACCTCCGCTAACGCCTAAATTGTAATTCGTAATGGGAGCATTCTTGTTAATCGTAGCCGCCTGCCAGTCGATATTTTTTCCCACTACGCTGTTAGGTGTGCCGGCAGTAAAATCGGGATGGAGCGTAACGTATCCGGGATCCCCGGGATTAAGCCCTTGCTGTATATTCTGATTATCTATTGCTTCGCGAGCCAGTTCGATATATTGTTCTGTATTGTTAACCGCCAGCTTCTTCGCAAATTGCTGTATCCCATAATAGGCATCCAGCGATACCTTTGGCTTGCCGGCCTTGCCTCTCTTGGTTGTGATAAGTACGACGCCGTTAGCTGCGCGCATACCATAAATTGCCGAGGAGGAAGCATCTTTAAGCACCGAAATGTTTTCTATATCATTCGGGTTAAGCGTACTCAGCGGATTGGTGTGCGCATCCTCGGAATTATTACCTACGGGTATTCCGTCTATTACAAATAGCGGCTGTGTATTTCCAACAGTTCCCACACCCCTGATCCTGACTGATGCAGGTGAGCCCGGAGAGCCGCCCGCATTGCTTATCTGCACACCTGAAACCTTTCCCTGTATCGCCGCGTCGGCACTGGCCACCGGCAGTTTCTGTATTTCCTTTGATGCTACCGTGCTAATAGACTCTGTGAGCATCTTCCTGGTTTTTTGCCCATAACCTACAATGACGACATTGTTCAGGTTTGAGACAGCTTTTACCAGGGAGACATTAATACTCGTTTGATTGCCGACGGTTATTTCTTTGGTTTCATATCCTATGGAACTAATAACCAATACCTGTTTCTGATTTACGCTTATTAAAAATTTACCAGCTGCATCTGTAGACGTACCTGTTTGTATTCCTTTTACCTTAACACTCGCTCCTACTACCGGTTGGCCATCATCGCCAACAACGTTGCCGCTCACATCAATCAGCGTATCGGGAAGTAAAAAAGAGGTATTGCGAGCCGTAATATTCAGCTGCCGGTCAGCAGACAGGGCAATGGATTTGCGGGATAAAAGAATGGTTTTATAAGCTATTATAAATTTTACCGGCTGGTCTGCAAAGACCTTGTCGAGAAATTTTTCCAGGGGAGCGTCTTTAATATGGATAGACACCGGATGTGTACCGTCAAGGGTACTTTGGGTATAGGTAATAACATACCCTGTTTGTTTTTCCACTTCAGTAAAAACACGGGTTAACGGCACATCCTTTCCAGAAAAACTCACGTTTTGCGAGAGTCCGTTGGCACTCACCTGAAAAAATACGGCGGTGAGTAATACAATTGTAAAATTCATCGATAGCAGGATTTTGGTGATGCAGTGGTTGCTGCAAGCTGAACCACGAATAGCAATTTTTGTCATACCTTTAAATTGTTTGGAGATTAAATAAGCAGTCTTTCCCGAGACCTACGTTTGTTATTGTTACCAAACATCTGCCGTCACGCCTGCAACGCGTGGCGGTTTCTGTTTAAAGCAACATTTATTTCAAAATTAATTTTTACTTGTTTCAACAAATTGGTTCAAGCAATCGACTTTAGTCCGGGGCTTTGGCTTCTGCAAACTTTTAAAAATCGCTAAGCTGACAAAATAAAAGATTAGCAAGCCTCGACACAGACTTTTTAGTCCATCTTCAATCTATGTATTTTTTATCCGGTATTATTTGAGCTTCCGGTTAGTAGCCGGATGTTTTCTCAGTTATTCAGAATCACGAGGGTTTTCCCTTCAAGCCTGCTTTTGATACCGAGGTCTGCAAACCAGTTAATAACGACAGATAACATAACACCTCTATGCATTTTTCCTTTAAACTGCATTTCAGGTATTGAGCCTTCATATCGCACCTGTATATCATACCATCTTTCCAATTGCTGTATCATCTGCGGCAAGCTTGCATTCTGAAAATTAAAAAAACCATTCTTCCAGGCCATTACCTGGTCTATATCTATATTGGATTTGACCAGGATTTCTTTTTTATCGCCAGTTATTACAGCCTGCTGGCCCGGCTTCAGAATAGCAAGGTCTTTCATCCTGTTATTTGTACCGGCAGTATTTGCCTTCCCGTCGAACCTGCTTTCCAAAAAGCCCGTCTGGCCTTTAAACAAGGTTGGCATCGGTTCACTTATAACCCGCACGCTGCCTTCTAGAAGTGTAGTCCTGGTACTGGCGTCATCAGCATAAGAATTGATGTTGAAACTTGTGCCAAAAACCCGAACCATCGACCTGCCATTGACATCAATAATGAAAGGTTTTTCTTTATTTTTGGCAACTTCGAAATAAACTTCGCCGGTAATCTTTACGATTCGTTGTTTGCCTGTGAACACAACAGGATAAGTGATTGAACTGGCTGCATTAAGCCACACGCCACTTCCATCAGGAAGCACCAACTGATATTGACCGCCCCTTGGAGTAGTCATGGTGTTCATCATTGCCTCTTCTGTGGAATCGGCGCCTGGTTTATAAATGATTTGGCCATTGGCCAACTTAATAATTGAAGAAGCCCCCTGTTGAGCCAGGGCCCCATCGGCTGCACTATCCAGGGTGATAGTGGTTCCATCAGATAATGTAAGCATCGCTTTGTTACCCCCCGGATCTATATCCCGGGGCTTGATTTCGCTAACAACTGTTTGTTGCTGCTGCTTTTTACTGAAATTGAAATAGAAGTAAGTACCCAACCCGGCAAGAACAAGGATGGCAGCAGCATACCTTACGAGGCGCTTCCGAATGATGCGCAGGCGATAAACCGGAGCAGCAGCTTTACTATTATTGTCATCCGGAGCGATTGCCGGCTTGTCTAACCGGTACACGTTATCAAGGATTGAATTATAGTACTCATCAAAATCCTTTTGTTCAGTAGCGGGACTGATTTGGAGTAACGCATCAACAAACAGCGGCTCATTACCAGCATCCTTCAGGAAATGATACAACTCTTTCCTTTCAATTTCAGATATGGTATTATTTGCATAAGACTGAAGCAATTCCTGTACTCTTTCCTTTGTCATTATTCGGTAAAACGTGTTGTCAAAGACACGCTTCATATACTAAGACAGAATAATTAAGTAAAGTGTAACTATCTCTTTAGAAAAATAATTCCAATAATATTAAAACGATCAATATCATTAATTTACCGGCCGCAGCCAGTTTTTCTCTAATTGCCTGCTGGGCAGCGCTGAGGGCATTTCGGACATACCCGGTGGAAAGTTGGAGCTTCGCCGCGATCTCCGGAGATTTCAAACCGTCAAGGCGGCTCAATTGATAAATTAATTTTCTCTGGGCCGGCAATTCATTGATTGCTTCCTGTACCAGCTGGTAGGTTTCTTTATAGGAAAGTTTTTCCTCTACATCATTAATGCCCGGGTCTGCAACCGGGTGAAGTGAGGGTTCATAAAGGATGATATGGGCATTTTTATTTAAATAAGTAAAGGCCTCATGTGCAGCAATTTTGGAAATATAAGGTATTAGATAAACCACTTCTGTCAATTTATCCCGGTTTAGCCACACCTTGATATAGGTCTCCTGTAATACTTCGAGTAAGGCTTCCCTGTTTTTTAATATTTTCCCCAAATATATTTTTAAGCTGCCTGCAGTTGATTTAAAAAGCTGCGCAAATGCCAGCTCATCACCTTCGGCGATAAGCGCAAGCAATTCCTGCTCGTTGTGTCCACCAACTAGGGAGCCCTTCGACAAGTGATAATTTATAAATTAGTGAACGTTAAATATAAGGGAAAAGGATGAATGGCTGGAATTGGGCAGTTTATGAGCCATTGGCCAATGCAGGAATTACAGAGCTCGCCGAATCGATCACTGGAATTTTGTTATTGACTGTCCATTTTTGTTGGCTCCTAAAAATTTTTTTTGCAATACTCCCAGTTCTTGCCACTGTTGGTTGTTTTCAAAATTATATACATAAACTTAGTGCCTGCAAACCCGTCGCAAAAGGCAATAGCCGAAATAGAGACTTTTTTAAATACGCTATGACTCATAAGCACGGAGATCATTTTAAAAATTATTGTGGTAAGATTGCGAAAGCCGCGGCCACCCTTAGCGATTCTATCTCTTACTGCCGTACCGATGGAATTTTTGCAACATGTCCCTCAATTTGCTTCGCTTTATAAAGCAGGATATCAGATTTAGGTTGTCGTTCACGGAATGGTTTCTGGTTATCAGGAATAAGCACGCCCCCAGGCATTTTAAGTGGCCAATTTGCAAAAATGCAGGAAAATATTAGGGGAATAAAACAAGAATTACAAGAATTCACATTTGTAAATTATTTCAGCATATCTTATTTTTAACTACCAAGTAAGCAGTTATTCCAACAAATGAATCTGAATTTATGAAAAAGCAATCGGTGAAGACCATCGAAACCAACACCTTGTCGATCGCATATTTGGAATATGGTTCCTCAGACGGATGGCCCGTGATCCTGTCGCACGGTTTTCCTTATGACCCGCACGGCTTCAGTGAAGTGGCGTCTATCTTAATACAAGCAGGGGCCAGCGTCATTGCCCCTTTTACCCGCGGGTTTGGCCCTACCCGTTTTCTTTCCAACTACACAATGCGAAATGCGCAACAGGCCGCGCGTGGCTCCGATATCATTGAGCTTTCACATACCCTGGGCCTCAAGCAGCCCATAATCGGGGGATTTGACTGGGGTGGCAATGCTTCCTGCGTGGCCGCGGCGTTATGGCCCGAACGGGTCGGCGGGCTAGTGTCGTATGCCAGTTATGACATAATCGATATAGAGGAGCAGAAACGGCCGCTACCGCCTTCGCTTGAACGGGTATGTTGGTATCAGCACCTGTTTCAATCGGAACGCGGACGGGAATGCCTGGCTCAACATCGTTATGAAATCGGCCGGATGCTTTGGGCCGAATGGTCACCTGATTGGCAGTTTGATGAAGCTACCTATGCGCAGACGGCAACCGCGTTTGAGAATCCCGACTTTGTAGCTATCGTCATCCATTGTTACCGCTTCATGCATGGCCTGGAAGCCGGTGCGCCTGAATTGCAGCACCTGGAAGACCTTTTGGCTAAAAAGCCGAAGATTACCGTACCTGCAGTCACACTTGATGGCAGCACCGACCCTTTAAAACCTGGCGGCACGGCCAGTCACGCCAGCCAATTTGCGGGACCACATAAGCATTTGGTTATCAACGCCGGCCACAACATACCTCAGGAAGTCCCGCGCGCATTTGCGGACGCGGTAATGAAAGTCCGTGACTGGCTTAAGGGATAGCTGTTGAACTTCGTTTTTACGCAGCCTGGTTCAGGACCGTTATCTTTTCAATAGTAGAAAACCCCCTGGGATAACTAAATCATTGACGACAAGATTTTATAACGCATGAAAACAACTGAAACATTTTACCGAAATTATATCGATTGCCTGAATAGCGCGAATTTGGAACAGCTTTCAGATTTCATCCATGATAAACTCACGTATAACGGTAAAGAGACAACATTAAAAGAATATAAGGAGAACCGTTTAGTGGAGCGGAAAGCGATTCCGGATCTTTACTATGACATCGGGTTGCTGGTAACCGACGAAAATACTATCGCCTCCCGTTTAAACTTTAATTGTACGCCCGTTAAAGAATTTATGGGAATCATTCCAAACGGCAACAGGGCGATATTCTCAGAAAACGTTTTTTATAAAGTCCAGCAAGGCAAGATAAACTCCGTTTGGTCTTTGGTTGATATCGATGCGATTCGGGAACAAATAACTTCCTAAAGGGTTTCCGCAAAGCTGCTATGGCTGGACGCGTGTAATTCTACTTCTTACGAAACAACATAAAGTAATATCCATAGTATTTGCCGGAGAAGGTGCCTCAGATAAACCGGCAGATGGCTACGATACCAAAAAGGCCGCGGAGATCCGAATCCTTGGCCTGTCGCAAAGAAGTTGATTTGACAAGTCAGCTTCTTTTATTTTTAAACCCAAAACGTCAAAGTTTTAGAGTGTTTGTCTGGCTTGCAAGCTGTATTGAGATGGACCTATAATACAGTAAAAGATATTAATTGGCAATCAGCCATATATTTGTCGCATTCTTGAACTGTCAGGTAGGGCAATCTTGATCTATACTATCAGGTCTGTGTCACTGTGATATTATGCTAAAACCGGGAAGCCATTCAAGAAAAGCAAAAACAAATCCCGTACTAATTTAAAGGTGAGTTCGATTTCAAGAATGCTTGAATGAGTACAGACTGTGGCCCAATTGAAGGGTAATGTATTGTGCATTTATGTAGGGCTTCTATGAAATTTTTTGATCGTTGGTAAGTAACAAGGCGTTCTGAGAACCGGGCCATATTTCATTCTGACGCTGAATGCTCGCATTTGCATATACATTAATCTTTAAATTTTATGAAAACTTCAAATCTGACAAGGAAAATCAAACTGGATTGGATTCGAACCAATGACCCTCCCGATTAAAGATCGGGATGCCCTATCCGGCTGAACTAACCAAGGCCTCGATAAATTTTTTACTTTTCATTCTTTTGATGTAATGTTCTCTTTGCCGTGCCTGCAATGATTCTTCAAAGCCTTCTTTATAGACTAATACCAATGGCAACCCGGTTTTTGTAAATTTTTCTTTCCCACGATAATGATCGGCCAGGCGCCTGATAATTTCCTTGGTTGAGCCTACATAATATTTATTGAGCTTCGGACTAAATTAGTGATTCTTAGCTGCAATGTGGGTTAACCTATGTTATAAGCCGATCCTTCATTTGTTTTTAGCTTTGTTTTATTATGGAAAATATAAAACAACGCAGGAAGGACTTTGATTCCGCCAGTGTTAATCGTTGTTGGTACAAACGAGATCTTACTGGACAGTGTATACTTTTTTAACATGGTTAAAAAAATACAGCCTGCTTCCACTTTAACCATCTACGAAAACCAACACCATGTATGGCCCCTTGTTGATGTCAGCAAGGAAGCATTGCAAAATTTACTTGCTGAGATGGATGAATTCTTCAACGATTAATGTTAGGCAGCATTCAAAAGGGCTTTGGGACAAACGCCTCCTTATTACCTGGTTCAGCTGTTGGCACAATTACCATGATTTCAACATTGTCTCTGCACAGGCTTGCAAAATGGGGAAAGTTACTGCTGCTTTTAAAGCACTGTAGCTATTTATCTATTGTATAGGGTACCAAGGCGTATCAATTGCCCCGGCCTTTTAAAAATTAAAATAACAACCCTGAAACTGCGGCATTGAAGACTGTTAATACATTCTTATTGCATTGCTCAAGTGATGTCGTATGAGGTGCCGGTGCTATTGTAGCATTTGAAAACTGTCTCAAAA
>JBDSLD010000172.1:0-13775 GCA_039916545.1 Ferruginibacter sp. | reverse complement strand
TCACAGGGAAAGTACAATGGATTGGTAATGCCAAAAGAAACGATCCAGGAAGTGATGGGTGGAAGGGAGCCTAAATTGTTAATGGACATTCATGATGAAAGTGAGGTAAATGAACCGGATATTTTCCTGAGTGAAATAAACGGACCGGCTCATTCGGACGATTTTAATCCTTAGTCAAACCTTTATTTAAAGGTGATCTGATCGGAATATCGCTGGCTTTAAAATATTTTATTTAATAGAAATTATGTTATTATCCATTGGTTTGGCGTTGATTGTCGAGAAACTGGTTTTGATCGTTGTCGTAGTGATGTCCTCACTGGTGATCGCTATGTATGCAACTTTTGCAGAACGCAAAGTAGCTGCTATCATGCAGGACAGGCGCGGGCCTAACCGTGCGGGCCCATTTGGCTTGCTGCAACCGGTGGCCGACGGACTGAAATTGTTTTTCAAAGAAGAGATCATTCCCAACCTGTCTTCTAAATTCTTATTTATACTCGGACCCTGCCTGGCAATGCTAACAGCCATGATGACCGGCGCAGTTATTCCCTGGGGTGATAAAGTACATTTTTTTGACAGGGACATTCCCTTGCAGATAGCGGATATCAATATTGGAATTTTATATGTTTTCGGCGTGGTAAGTATGGGCGTGTATGGGATCATGATCGGAAGCTGGGCAAGTAATAATAAATTTTCGCTGATGGGCGGGTTAAGAGCTGCCTCCCAGATCATCAGTTACGAGCTCGCCATGGGTATCGCCCTCATCGCGTTGCTGATGACCTCCGGAACATTGAGCCTTAAGGAAATTGTACAGCAACAACAACTACACTGGTATAGCTGGAACATCGTGAAGCAGCCATTGGGTTTTCTCATATTCCTGATCTGCGCCTTTGCAGAATGCAACCGTACTCCTTTTGATCTGCCTGAAGCGGAAAATGAATTGATCGGTGGATATCATACCGAGTATTCCTCAATGAAACTCGGCTTCTTTTTGTTTGCAGAGTACATCAATATGTTTCTCAGCAGTGCGGTTATGGTAAGCCTTTTCTTTGGCGGATACGATATCCCTTTTGTAAATGATGCTTCCCTGGCAGAGAAGATTGGTGTCAACTGGATCGCATTGATCCACACGGCCTTATTTTTTGTTAAAGCGGCCTGTTTTCTCTTCCTGTTTATGTGGGTAAGATGGACGATACCACGTTTTCGGTATGACCAGTTAATGAACCTCGGTTGGAAAATTTTACTTCCGCTTGCCTTATTTAATATGCTGGCAACGGGAGCGTTTATTTTATTTCACCAAAATAACTGGCATTTCTAAACATTAAAAATATATTTGCGCAACTTTCGTGTTGCAATAAATACAAAACATATGGAAGCATTAACTAACAGGGCAAAACAAGTAGAACGGAAGCCGATGAGCTTGTTGGAAAGAGCCTATCTGCCAGCTATATTTAAAGGCATGGCAATTACGTTCGGCCATATGTTCAAAAAAAGGCCAACAATTAATTACCCGGAAGTAACACGTCCTTTTAGTCCTGTTTTCAGGGGACTTCATATTTTGAACCGGGATGAACAGGGAAGGGAAAATTGCACCGCCTGTGGTTTATGTGCAGTAGCTTGTCCGGCAGAAGCCATTACCATGGAAGCTGCAGAAAGAAAAGAAGGGGAAGAAAATTTATACAGGGAAGAAAAATATGCAGCTAAATATGAGATCAATATGCTGCGCTGTATTTTTTGTGGTTTGTGCGAAGAAGCCTGTCCGAAAGATGCCATTTATCTAAGTGAAACATTTGCCCCTGCAAATTTTCAGCGCAAAGGTTTTATTTATGGAAAAGAAGACCTGCTGATCCCCAATCCTGTTACCGAACCTGAAGCTTATGCAAAAGCAAAGGGAGGAAGGGTACAGGTAAAATAGTCATTTAAAAAACTTCTTCCTGTTAAAGGAATGAATACCACGACTTATGAGTCTATTAGAAATTTTATTTTGGTTCTTAAGCTTGCTCACCCTCGGTGGGGCCGCCATGGTGGTTGCCAGTAAAAGCCCGGTCCATAGCATTTTATACCTTATCCTCACTTTCTTTGCGATCTCCGGCCACTATATTTTATTAAACGCCCAGTTTTTGGCGATCGTAAATATTATCGTTTATGCGGGCGCGATCATGGTATTGTTCTTATTTGTGGTAATGTTGATGAATTTAAATGCCGAATCCGAACCACCGCAAAAGAACAGGTGGATGTTGTACATCGGCGCAATCGCAGGAGGAAGCCTGCTATTGGTAATTGTTGCGGCCTTAAAGCAAACCACCACAACTACCCAATTGGTACAAATGAACACAGGCGATGTGGGGTTGATCAAAAATTTAGGGATGATCTTATTTACGGATTATGTTTTTCCTTTTGAAATAAGCAGCGTATTGTTTTTAAGTGCAATGATCGGAGCAGTCGTAATTTCCAAAAAGGAAGCATAGAAGTTAACCCATAACAAACAAAATGAAAAAATTGATCATGACTGCCCGTTTTGCGAAAGCGATGCCGGGTATTTCATTCGCCCAATTTGGTCTCAGCAAATTTCTTCCTGTGAGTAAAAAAACGCTTGATCCATTCCTGCAAAAAAAAGTGGCAATACATAAATTAGTTTCTCAACAATATTTTTTCAATATCAATAACATGAATATAAATCCACTGAACATGGGATTGGTATTTATCAGACAATAAATATTTTATGCCGGTATATTATTACATATTTTTAGCAGTAGCCTTGTTCAGTATCGGGGTGATAGGCGTATTGACACGTCGCAATGCCATTATCGTATTTATGTGTGTTGAGCTGATGTTGAATGCCGCTAATTTATTACTGGTTGCCTTTTCAAAAATGCATTACCAGTTATCGGGCGCTACTAATCCTCATGCGGCCGGTGATGCACAAATATTTGTATTTTTTATAATGATAGTGGCCGCCGCGGAAGTAAGTGTCGGCCTGGCGATCATTGTAATGATGTACAGGAACACGCATTCTGTCGATGTCAATTTTTTAAACAGGTTGAAGAATTAAGCCGTACTTCTAAAAATATAGCAGGCGCTTAATAGTTGAAAGATTTTTTATTAATAAACTGTGCTTTAAAAATCGCAGATAAATCTCCACCAGGGGCTTATGACTAATATTGTACAAATAATCTGGCTGATACCATTTTTACCATTGATTGGTTTTTTGATCAATGGCCTGGGTAGAAATTTCCTTTCCAAAACAGCCACGGGAGTTATAGGCAGTGGGGTAATACTGATCTCTTTTCTCATTAGTGTGTTGGTTTTTTTCAGCGTTAAAGGCGGCAATACAGAAGTTGCGCATTATTTCAATTTTATAAATACGGGTTCTCTAAAAGTGGGTTTCGACTTCCAGATCGATCAGCTATCCTCTCTTTTCTTATTGATTATAACTGGTGTAGGTTTTTTGATACATGTATATTCTACTTCCTATATGCATGAGGAAGAAGCGAAAGATTTTGCAAAATATTTCGCCTACCTCAATCTCTTTGTATTTTCCATGTTACTGCTGGTAATGGGCGCCAATTACATCATTATGTTCATTGGGTGGGAAGGCGTTGGCTTGTGTTCCTATTTGTTGATCGGTTACTGGTTTAAAAATAACGATTACAACAATGCGGCTAAAAAAGCCTTTATCATGAACCGCATCGGCGACCTTGGCTTTTTGCTGGCAGTATTCTGGTTGCTCAATAAATTAGGAACAACGGATTATCACCAGGTATTTGCGTTGGTTGCAGACACGCAAAAAAGTCAGCTTACGGCATTTGATATAACTGGAATTACATTGTTGCTTTTCGTTGGAGCAACAGGAAAAAGTGCACAGATACCGTTGTACACCTGGCTGCCGGATGCAATGGCTGGCCCGACACCTGTGAGCGCATTGATACATGCTGCAACCATGGTTACTGCGGGGATTTACATGATCGCCCGAAGTAATATTTTATTTACCATGGCGCCCACCACACAGGGAGTGATTGCAGTTATCGGTCTCGCCACAGCAGTGCTGGCGGCAACCATTGCATTAAAACAAAATGATATCAAGAAAGTGCTGGCTTATTCCACTGTAAGCCAGTTGGGTTATATGTTTTTAGGATTGGGCGTAGGTGCATATACCGGTGCTGTTTTCCATGTGATGACACACGCATTTTTCAAAGCTTTGTTATTCCTCGGAGCAGGTAGCGTCATTCATGCAATGGGCGGCGAGCAGGATATGCGGAACATGGGAGGATTGAAAAAATACATGAGCATTACTCATATTACTTTTTTATTGGGTTGCCTGGCAATTGCCGGGATGCCACCTTTCTCCGGGTTCTTTTCAAAAGATGAGATACTGGCAGGTGCTTTTGCAAAAAATCCGGTGCTTTGGGTAGTTGGCGTGCTCACCGCTTTTATGACGGCTTTTTATATGTTTCGTTTATATGCAATGACGTTTTCCGGAAAATTCAGGGGCACTCACGACCAGGAACATCATTTACATGAAAGTCCGGCAGCTATTACTTTCCCCCTGATCATACTTGCTATTTTAGCAGTAATAGGAGGATGGATCGGTATCCCCGAAGTTTTTATGCATGGCGGCCACCGGCTGGAAGCTTTTCTTGAGCCTATTTTTGCGCAAAGCAACGTCATTGCGGAAAAGCACGAATTGCCCCATTCGACGGAATATATATTAATGGCCATTTCGGTGGCCGGGGCCTTGCTCACCTTATTATATGCCTGGAATAAATTCAGCAAATACGAAAAGAGCGAGGAAGTTGAAACAGGCTTTGGAAAAGTATTGGCCAACAAATGGTATGTTGACGAATTGTACGATTCAATCATAGTAAGACCTTTGCGGTCATTGGCGGCTTTCTTTAACAATGTGGTAGAAAAAAATATTATTGATGGATTTGTCAACGGAGTCGGCAAGGCGGTAAATTATGGTAGCAGGCAAATTCGCTTATTGCAAAGCGGCCAGGTAGGCACGTATGTTTTATTGATGGTGTTTGGTATGCTGGTTTTATTTATTATTCAATTGTTTTTGTAAAATATATTCCTGATGTTTGGTAATGACATAACGATCCCTCATTTATTGATCTTCTTTCCGTTACTGGCGGGGCTAATTACTTTTTTAATAAGGAATGAAGCATCAGTGAAGGCATGGAGCCTGGTGTCTGCGATCATCACATTATTGATTTCGCTTGCAAGCATCTATTACAGGCATAACCCGGAATTAAGCGGCCTTGCCTTCAATTACGAATGGCTTAAATATATAGGCGCCAGTTTTTCTGTCAGCCTGGATGGACTGGGCAGATTACTCACGTTTTTAACGGCATTTTCTTTCCCCGTTATTTTCCTGGCTACTTATAGAAATTCATATAAAAATGCGAAAGCTTTTTACGGGTTGATGTTATTATCACAGGCCGGCCTGATGGGTGTATTTTTGTCAACAGACGCCTTGTTATTTTATTTCTTTTGGGAACTGGCGTTAGTACCGGTTTACTTTTTATGCAGCCGCTGGGGAGGCCAGAAGAGAATTGCAGCCACCTTTAAATTCTTCATTTACACGTTTACAGGTTCATTGTTAATGCTGATCGGGATAATTTATGTTTACCTGCAAACCGGGGCGACTTCTTATTCAGAGCATAGTTTTTCCATGCAGGCTTTTCATTCTGTATCATTGATCCCTTCTCAACAAAACTGGTTATTTTGGTTGTTCTTCGTTGCTTTCGCCGTAAAAATGCCCATTTTCCCTTTTCATACCTGGCAGCCTGATACATATGAGCAATCTCCTGCAGCGGTTACAATGGTGCTAAGTGGGGTAATGGTAAAAATGGGAGTCTTTGGAGTCATCCGCTGGTTGCTACCCATCTTTCCCGCAGCTGTTGCAACCTTTGATAATGTGGTAATTGCCTTGTCGGTTATCGGCATGATCTACGCCAGCCTGATTGCGATGAGGCAGGATGACCTGAAACGGTTGGTCGCCTATTCTTCTATCGCGCATATTGGTTTAATGTCCGCGGCTATTTTTACTACCAAACAATTGGCGCTGGAAGGCGTGATGATACAGATGTTCAGCCATGGCGTAAATATTATCGGAATGTGGATCGTGATCGAGTTGATCGAAAGACAGCTGGGCACACGTAAAATATCAGAGCTGGGCGGACTTGCGCACACGGCGCCCGTCCTTACGATCATGCTCGTGGTAATTGCATTTGCAAATATTGCTCTTCCGCTCACCAATGCCTTTGTAGGAGAATTCATGATGTTTGGCGGCTTATTTAAATACAGTATGTGGTACACAGGCATTGCAGGCTTAAGCATCATACTGGCAGCGGTCTATACGTTGAACATGGTGCAGCAGGTTTTCTATGGATCTGCAAATACCTTAACTTCCGGCATGCGGGAAATTTCAACAAATGAAAAAATAATATTGGGTGTGATAGTAATAACAATTTTTGCGGCAGGCATTTACCCACAACCATTTTTCGATTTGACAAAGGATACGGTAGCGGAAATTATTACAAGGTTTAAATAATAGTTATCTTAAAATAATCCCGCCCAAGGCGGGAGGGGCGAAAATATGAATGCAATTATATTAACAGCGGTATGGGGTATTGTAATGATGTTTGGAGGTGTATTCTTCAAAAGTAAGGCTACTCCTAAATACTGGGCCATTGCCGGCCTGGCGGCGATTATCATTGCCAACTGCCTTGAGTTACAAACTGGCGAACCTTTCTTTGCCCTGGATGTAAAATATATGTTGTCGTTCAACAGTTTCAATTTGACTTTTATTACAGTCACACTGGCCAGTACCTTGTTGTTTTTTCTATTGAGTGGAAGAGACATTGAGAAGGTAGGCGCAAACGTCTCGGAATATTTTGCATTGATCTTTTTTGTCTTGTGCGGGGTTTGCCTCGCCGCCACTTTTAATACGCTATTGATCCTGTTCCTGGGAATTGAAATAATGTCGATACCATTGTATATTTTAACGGGTACGGATAAACGCAATTTAAAAAGTAACGAAGCTTCCTTGAAATATTTCCTGATGGGAGCATTCTCTACGGGCATTATGCTGATGGGAATAGCATTCATTTACGGCGGTAATAGCGAGGGATCTTTTTTCATAAACAATATTGTTTTGGGAGAAGGGAAAATGCCCGTAATGATCGCGATCGGTATGGTGTTCATTATGATCGCCATGTCATTTAAAGTGTCCGCCGCGCCATTTCATTTTTGGACGCCTGATGTATATGATGGAGCACCCACCGTATTTACGTCTTTTATGGCAACGATAGTAAAAATTGGCGGGTTCATCGCTTTTATACGGTTATTTGAAAACTCCTTCGGAAAGGTACACGGACAGTGGCAAATGCTGATAGCTATAATTGCGGCAGCTACGTTATTCATCGGTAATGTGACTGCTGTCTTCCAGCAAAGTGTAAAACGAATGCTGGCCTATTCGAGTATTGCCCAGGCGGGTTTTATGCTGCTGGCAATATTTGCCTTGAACGACACCGCTAAAGAAGGGTTGATCCTTTACTCAGCGGCATACAGTTTAGCTACTATCGGTTTATTTGCGATATTGATAAAAATGCACGATTACACGATCGAAGGGTTTAACGGGTTAGCGAAACAACAGCCGGTTTTAGCAGTTACAGCGACCATATTTTTATTGTCGCTAACAGGTATTCCATTAACAGCAGGCTTCCAGGGTAAATTTTTTATGTTGATGGCTGCCTTGAAAGATGGCCACCAGCATTGGCTCGTTTTATTCGCTGTACTTTGTGCGGCTGTGAGTGCTTATTATTATTTCAAGATCATACAGGCCATGTTCTTTAAAGAAGGCAGTCAGCAGATAAAAGCGGATGGTTCAGTAGCTGCCCTGGCAGAAGATATCACGCCTGCCTTTAAATTATTACTCATCATTACCGCTTTATTGATCATTATACTGGGCATATTTCCATCTTTTTTAACGGAGTGGCTGCATTATTTAAATGGCTAAGATGCGACAGAACGTTTTGTAATGCAGTATCTGCAGCCGTTCTTTAGCATGCTAAGATTGAATGAACTATAACCCTTATCTCCAGAAGGTTGCAATTCTTCAATAAACATATTTTCCAGTTCCTTTACGTCTTTGCTGTAGTCAGCCTTGTCTGAATCATTTTGCCCAATCTCGGATAAGATTTCGAAGGCGAAATTATCTTCACCAAATTCTTTCCATACAAACGTGGCAAATTCAATTATCGATCGCAATGTGATGCGGGTCGACCGAATTATTGCCGTTTATAAACTTTTTTGGCAGTAAGTAATTTTTCAGAATTAACTTTATTGAGAATTATAACTTCATGAAGATTACAGATTCCATTGCACTCTCTTACACTACCATCAAAAGTAACCGGTTGCGTACTGCCATTACGGTGGTGATCATTGCATTGGGTATTATGGCGTTGATAGCTATCATCACGGCGGTGGAAGCTGTTAATCAGAGCCTGACAAAAAGTTTTTCCACCATGGGGGCCAATGCCTTCAGTATCCGGTTTAAGGAACGCAACGTGCAGTTCGGCGGTGGATCAAACCGGGAAACAAAAAAATCAAACCGTAAATCGATTAGCAAGCAATCGAGTGAAGGAAAGATGATCACTTTTAACGAGGCAAGGGCATTTAAAACCAGGTATTCTTTCCCGGCAGTGGTTGGTATCGCATTATCCGGCCCCGGTGGCATCATTGTTAATACAGATACGAAAAAAACAAACCCGGATATTCGTGTCCTGGGTGGCGATGAAAATTATTTGCAGTTAAATGGATATGAATTGTCAGATGGCCGGGATTTTAATGAAGCGGATGTGGAAACCGGAAGAAGTGTTTGTATTGTCGGTAATGTGATCGCTCAAAAACTATTCGGCGAAAATACCCAACGTGCGATAGACAAGATAATCAATGTTGCCAACAACAAATACCGGATCATAGGTATTTTGAAAGACAAGGGCAGCAGTGCATTTATGAATGCAGATAAAGTAGTGATCACCAGCTATAATAATATCCGGCGGATATACGGATCAGAAAACAAATCCTATAATATTGCGATTATGGTCAGCGATTTGAAGCTGATGGATGTAGCGGTAGGTGAAGCGAAAGGCTCTTTCCGGCCGGTAAGGAAACTGGATGTAAAGGAAGATGATAATTTCTACATCGACAAGAGCGATAGTATTGCGCAGTCACTGATGAAAAACCTCGGATTTCTAAAATACGCAACACTTGCAATCGCGTTAATTACCCTGGTTGGTGCTGCAATAGGATTAATGAATATCATGCTGGTGGCGGTTAATGAACGTACCAAAGAGATTGGATTGATCAAGTCTCTTGGAGGTAAAGCCTCCGAGGTGCGGGCCCAGTTTCTCTGGGAATCCATCCTTATCAGCATGATGGGGGCAATTGTTGGCATTATATCAGGAATACTGTTTGGGAACATCGTGGCCCTCTTATTAAAAACAGGTTTCGTGATCCCCTGGCTATGGATCCTGATAGGTGTATTGGTATGTTCTTTGGTTGGTCTGCTGGCGGGTCTTTACCCGGCTTACAAAGCGGCTAAACTCGATCCGATTGTGGCCCTGCGGTATGAATAAATACAGGCCTTTTTAACCTCTTTAATTCCAAAATCTTTGGAATTAACTAATCCCTTCATGCCATATTAAAAAAATCTGATTTTTTTTAATGTGAGTTTGTTTCATTCAATTAATTTATTAACTTGTGCATCACTAAAAAAATTTCTAATCATATTTTGATTGTAGAAATAATTTTTTTGCTTAGCATTGTAAAACGAAATATTTAATCAACCGCATTTCACTTTTAACTCACTAAAAAATTGAACGTTATGGCAGACACAAAATCAACTGCAAATGTAAAACCATCCACATCGGTACAGGTAAAAAAATCCGGTAACTCTATTTCATGGATTGCCCCGGTGGTCTGTATAGTTGTGGGATATGTATTCTGGAGATTTATCCTTGGCGACGCTTCTGGATTTACTAAACCTGGTCATGGTGCATTCTGGCCATCACATGAAGGCCCGAAGACCGCTTTGAATAAAATGTACCTCGGTGGTATCATCGTACCTATTTTAATTGGATGCCTTTTGGTAGTTATAACTTTTGTGATAGAAAGGATGTTGACTATTTCTAAAGCTACCGGTACAGGTAGTAATGCTGATTTTGTTCGCAAAGTACAATATCATCTTGCAAATAAAAATGTGGATGCGGCATTGGCAGAATGCGACAAACAAAAAGGATCTGTTGGAAATGTAATGAAAGCAGGTTTACACCGCTACAAAGACATGATCAATAATACGGAATTAGCAACGGATCAAAAAGTGATGGCGATCCAAAAGGAAGTAGAGGAAGCGACTTCTCTTGAACTGCCGATGCTGGAAAAGAATCTTGTATTCTTGTCGACACTTGCTTCTGTAGCAACGTTGATCGGTCTGTTAGGAACGGTGGTTGGTATGATTAAAGCCTTCTCGGCTCTTGGTGAAGATTCTGGTGGTGGTGCAGCTGCAACACAGTTATCAGTAGGTATCTCTGAAGCATTGTATAATACGGCGTTGGGTATTGGTACGTCTGCCCTGGCGATCATATTTTATAACGTATTTACAACACGTATTGATGGTATTACCTATGGTATCGACGAATCCGGTTTTACTTTAACTCAAAGTTTTGGATCGCTGTATAAATAATTTGTATGGAAATTTCCATCACTTGCATCTAAAAGTAAAACATTAAAAATTTTTCAAAATGCCAAAAGTTAAATTACCCAGGAAAAGTACAGCTGTTGATATGACTGCGATGTGTGATGTGGCTTTTTTGCTGTTGTCTTTTTTTATATTGGCAACGAAAACAAAACCACCTGAAGCTGTAACGGTTGTTACACCTTCTTCAGTGTCCACAAAAATTGCTAAGGAAAATGCAGTGTTAATAACACTTACCAAGGAAGGTAAAATTTATTTGATGCTTGGCGACAAAGCAAAAAAGCAGGCGATCCTTGAAGATATCAATACTACAAAAGCACTTGGATTATCACCGGCTGAATTGACTAAGCTAAAAAAAATGGAGTTTATTGGTATGCCTTTTAACAAGATCAAAAGCATGTTGCAATTAGCAGAACCGATGGAGCCCAGGAAGATGGAAGGTATCCCGGTTATCGACAGTGCAAATAACGAATTGACAGATTGGATTGGAAGCGTAGTGCGTTCTTATTCCGGCGAAAGCATGGATAATCTTAACCTGTTGGTTAAAGGTGATAATGCAGCCAAGTATCCGACCTTTAAACTTGTAAAGGACGCTTTTAAAAAGAATGACATTTTTAAATTTAAGATTGTAACAAACCCTGAAGGGGTACCTGCTGATTCAGAACTGGCCTTAACCAAGGCACCAAGCGAATAAGTCAAAAGACAGGTTAGAGCACTTTTCTTTTTGATACTAATTTTTTTTAAATCAGGGGCTTAAAATTAATTATCCAACATTGTCCTGAAATTATGGGCAACTAAAAATTATCGTTATGGCAGAAATGGATACCTCGTCCGGTGGCGGACATAAAAAGGGACCTGGAGTCAAGAAGTCCAAAAAAATGAGTACCCGTGTTGATTTAACACCAATGGTTGATTTGGGGTTCCTGCTGATTACATTCTTTGTATTTACAACTACCATGAGCACACCGACGGCCATGGCTATGAATGAGCCAAAGGATGATCCCAGTAATCAATTAAAAGTGAAAAATTCAGGAGCCATGACATTGTTGCTAGGCAAAAATGACCAGGTATATTATTATTTTGGTGAATTGTCTCCGACTGATGCATCTGCTCAATTCAAAAGCAGCAATTTTAAAGATATCCGTCAAATCATCCTGGATAAAAAGAAGTCTACACCTATCGGAGACCTTATGTATATCATAAAATCAGATAAGGAAGCAACGTTTAAAAATGCCATCGATGTATTGGATGAAATGGCCATTAGCGCCGTACCTCCGGGACACTATGCCGAAGTAGATATGAGCGACACAGAATCTCAGTTAATCAAAATGACCGAACAGGCCAATGGCATAAAATAAAATTTATGGAATTGGTTGTATTTCGAATCTAACCAACAAAGCTTTTACGATGGAAACAAATAAAATTTTAAATGCTGATATTCTTGATATTATCTTCGATGGTAAGAACAAGCAATATGGTGCCTATGAACTCCGAAAGTCATACAATAAGCGCTTAACAAGGGCAATCATTATTACCCTTGCGTTAGTGTTGTTTGGATTTTTAGGTACTGTATTGTCGAATATGATAGACAGGAATTCAAAAGAAGAAATAGAGGTATTGGATACGCAGATGGCAGAAGTTAAAAAGAATGACGCTCCACCTCCACCTCCACCGCCACCGCCACCTAAAGCGCCACCACCACCGGAAATTAACCAGGTAAAATTTACGCCTCCGAAGATTGTAAAAGATGAAGAGGTAAAGGAAGATGAAAAAATCGAAGAGATAAAGGAAGACCAGGTTATTAGTACCAAAACTGTGGAAAGCGACAATAAAGAGCAAATAGTACAGGCTCCGGTTGAAGATAAGGGAACACAGATCGTTGAAGCTCCAAAAGCTGATGAAGAAGATAAAATTTTTACAAAAGTTGAAAATGAGGCGCAATTTCCAGGTGGCCAACAGGCCTGGATCAGGTACCTGCAAAAGAACCTGAACGCGAATGCCCCTGTAGAAAATGGAGCTCCTCCTGGAACTTACCAGGTAATTGTAAAATTCATTGTTAGTAAAGATGGTAGCATCAGTGATGTGAATGCTGAATCAAAACATGGATTTGGAATGGAAGACGAAGCAGTAAAAATTATCAAGCGCGGTCCGAAATGGACACCAGCCTTGCAGAACGGACGTAATGTGAATGCCTATCGTCGTCAGCCAATTACTTTCATTGTTGAAGAACAATAATATTTTGAATGAATCTTTTACATCCCCCGCAATCGCGGGGGATTTTTTTTGCCTTATTTTTTATTTATGGGTTCATTTAGGGGGCTGCCAATAGATATTAGTTACAGAATTTGATAATCATATTTCTTAAAATGAGTACTGTCATTTAGAAAATAAACATTAGTAAACAGATCATAATGTTGTCACGCTTTTGAACAAGAATGGCGTTAGAGTCAGTTTTATATAGGAGGGTAACTCTTAAAAAATACTTTTATTAATTTTATTTTCCTTTAAACTATGCAACGGTTGGAATGCTCATGAATATATCCCAGCGGCATAGTCTGTTTGTAGACTAGAATTTATCCTTCCAGGTTAATTATATATTATTGAATATTTCTTCAAAGAGGATGCCCCCGGGGGCTTGATAATACCCTTTGGCATTTCCACTTTGTTTACATCGATTAATATTTACTTTAGATACAATTGACGCACTAAAAAGTGCGAGTTATTATATGCCAGCGGCATAACCTCTTTGTAGTTCACAAAGTAAAAATAGCTTTGCTCCAGCGGAGCAACCTGTTTGCCAGTTCAGGTAGATATTGATATCTCAAGACAATTAAACGGTTTAACAGATGAATATTTTACTTAGTGTCTGCAAGAAAACGCTGTTATCAATAGCTGGTAAGGTTTTAGAATATTTTCCAATCCGAATCTTCACTTCACCAACTACCTGTCAACTCTCTACTTTTGCCTCCACAGCCGGTCCGCCAGCTGGCGGATAACCGGAACGCTGCTATTTTTG
>JBDSLD010000171.1:0-20689 GCA_039916545.1 Ferruginibacter sp. | reverse complement strand
CACTTTTCCTTGCTTCCGGCGCTACTGACCTCTTGCGGATATCCACCTTGCAATCCGGGTTAAGTAAACGCGTGGAAGACAAATTTCTATTTTCAAGAAATATCATGGACTCACTTTATACAAAAATGCTTTGGACCAAAGAGAAGGGTGATCTTGAAACAGCAGACCAGTTACAGGAACAGATGAAGGACCTTGATATGTTCCTGGCGTCTAACAGAAACGAGGTCGCAGTCGCATTCGATTATTCCCATGAGTCAGGAGGAATGGAACCGCTGAAACAAATTGAACGTATAAACGAAAAGATCGGGCAGGTATTAAAGGAGGCGGAAGCTGTCACAAAACGGGTCGTCAATTGCTGGTTTGATTCCGGTGAAAAAAAGATAAAAGGTACAGAGAACCTGGATACTGATTCTTCATATAATTATAATATCCAGATCGGTATCGCCATACAGGAAAGCATTGTTCAAAATGCCATCGCATTTCCTGACAAAGAACTAAGCCCCTATTTTTCCGAAGATGGTATTCCGCTGAGAGTCGAATTATTCAGCAAAGATTTTATTATACCGGAGTCATCGCGCGAACTTATTCTTCCCAAACCACCTGGTGAAAGTGAACGACTGGTCTTCCAGGTCAGGACACCCGTTTCGGAAGGTATGGCCCGCCTGCGTGTTTGTATTTATTATAAACAAAACCTCGTGCAGTCGTTGATCATTCAATCTGCAATAGGCAAACCGGTTGCAGGGCATGGCAATACAGCGGAGGTCGATTTTTCTTTAAGTAACACCTTCCTCAACCTGGATCGCCTTCCCCCGCGAACGTTGAATATTGCGCTCAATGATAGCAATAACGGAACCCATTCTTTGTTCATTGCAGGGGTTGGTTTAAAGAGCCAGTTCGATTTTGGCGAGGGCGAGATCAGCACTTATTTGAACAGCAGCCGTACTGCATTGCAGGATATCTGTCGCGGTAAAGAAGATGGAAAACCAGCGGGCTACCGGTTTGATACAAGTAACAAAGGCAATGAAAAAGATTTTATAACAGAGGTTATCAACCTGGCAAGATTAGGATCAAAATTATACTATGAGATCATTATGAATCGCCGTGACCGGGCATTCCAGGACCAGCTAAAACTGGCGCTTGAGAAGCCCGGGGCGTCGATACAAATTTCTTCGACCAGGTCGGCCAAATATGTATTTCCATGGGCGCTTGTTTATGATAAACCGCTTATACTTGGTAACAATACCGTGTGTTCCCAATTCCTGGGGGACATGAAAAAAAGTGACACCGCCGGCTTCCTGGGTTCGCAGGCATGTTTACAAAATGGTTGTGTCAATAAAGCTGATAAATCAATTATCTGTCCATCCGAATTTTGGGGTTTTAAACATATCATAGAACAGCCGCTTTCAACCGATCCGAATAAACTGGGGGTGAATGAATTACCACTGCAGATCCGGGCATCCGCTAATAGTGCCGTTATGATGTGCGTGAGTCTTGACCTGAATGATGTTGACAAGCATTTGGAGGAGATCAAAAAACTGTATAAGGTAGATGTTCAGTTTATGGAGTCGAAGCAAAAAATTGGTATTGGTCTCGATCGTGACGATATTTACCTGGTTTATTTTTATTGTCATGGCGGCAGAGATAAACAGGATACCTGGCTCGGTGTTGGAAAGAGTGAGAAAATAATACCACCCGAATTGATCGCCTGGGATGTAAGGTGGCAGGTAGAGCATCCATTTATTTTTATAAATGGCTGTCATACCGCGGACGCAACGCCGAGCGATTTTGTGCAATTCAACGATGCCTTTGCTTATTGCGAAGCAGCGGGTGTTATGGGCACTGAAATTAGTGTTACAGAGGGCCTCGCCCGTCATTTTGCTTCAGGCTTTTTACAACGATTTTTAAATGGCACAAATGTAGGGGAGGCATTACGCGACCAACGGTTAACCATGCTAAAAAATTACAACTTGCTTGGGCTCGCATATACCCCTTATTGTTCTGCAGATTTAAAAATCATCTATACATAAAAATTAAAACACGGATCATGGAATACGCTGGTTCAATTTGTTTTGGTGTCGTAATCGGATGGATTACTTACCGCACGCTACGTCGGAAGGACGGCACAGGCTTGTCAGATATTGCAACAGTAATTGGTGCGCTCGGAGGTGCTGCGGTTACGACGCTGTTCGCGACAAAAGAACTATTTTCCTATTATTGCATCGGACTTGCGGCCGGCTTTTTTGGTTATTTTATAGTGGCGCTTATCATTGGCAAAGGAAAGCCGGATGAATGGATGGATCAACAATAACGGTAATTTTTAAAAGGCTGGCCAGGGTAATGGCGTGCCCCGCCGGTTGCGGGTCGGGCTATCCGCTGCAAGTCCTCGCAAGCCCGTCCGCTTAAGCGGAACGGCCTTGCTCCGGGCTTTCCGCTACTATCCCTCACGCTTATTGCAGTATGATCACGCAAAAAAATGAATCAGCATATTAAGTTGGACGAGGTATCTATCCGTAAAGAATTGCATGCAGGCGGTATTGGTTACGTTACTTATATGCATGGTAATCTTTAGAAAAAAGAATGGCTATGGCATCAGCTTCGAAGCATATGTAGCGCTCAGCCGCTACGAATTTTATAAAAATTATGACCCGAACAAAGATCGTGTCTGGGTAGCGGAACACCAGGATAAGATCGTAGGTTTTTTTGTTGGTATCAAAAGAAAACAGTTCTGCGCAGCTCCGCTATTTCATCCTTGATCCCGCTTAATTTGATAGCTAATACTCGTGTGAGCTTATTAACACATTAGCAGATTGCTCCGCCGTGGCAAATACACTTTTATTTGATACCTATAAACAGGCTACGCTGCTGGCATAATTCATCTGCCTTATTTATTACATATATATAGTAGACTTAATTTAGTCACTTAAGGGGCGATGCCTTTGCGGAAAAGGGCATGCATAAAATCCTGCCCCGGCGGGGGCAACCTATTTGTAGAAATGACAACGATGTGCATTTTACCCCGGTAGGGGTAACCTATAAGTTAAATGTGCAAGCTGTTAATTTGGTTGATTGCCTTTGAAATCCACAACTTGCGTGAGCGTATTTATAAATTACAAAGAGGTTGCTCCTCCGTAGCAAATACAATTTTATTTGATACCTACAAACGGGCTATGCCGCTGGCATAATTCAAACGTCATAAAACCCTGCCCCTGCCGGGGTAACCTATTTGTAGAAATGACAACGATGTGCATTTTACCCCGGAGGGGTAACCTATAAGTTAAATGCCCAATCTGTTACCGTGGTTGATTGCCTTCGGAACCAAATGATTGCGTGAGTTTACACATTAACTAACAGGTTGCTCCTTTGTAGCAAATGCACTTTTTTTAATACCTATAAACAGGCTATGTCGCTGGCATAATTCAAATGTCATAAAACCCTGCTCCGGCGGGGGCAACCTATTTGTAGAAATGACAACGATGTGCATTTTACCCCGGAGGGGTAACCTATAAGTTAAATGCCCAATCTGTTACCGTGATTGATTGCCTTCGGAACTCAATGATTGCGTGAGTTTTACACATTAACTAACAGGTTGCTCCATTGTAGCCAATGCATTTTTTTTAATGCCTACAAACCCACTACACCGCAGGCGTAATTCATTTGCCTTCTGGATTGATTTATGTGTCTTGATATAGGCTATGACCCGAGGTCACACCTTTTTAGAAAGCCCCATATTTATAAATATAAATTGATTTCTTTCATAATTAAACCCGCCCCATCACTTCGTAATCCTAAAAGTCAGGTTGATCCTCGGAGCTATTATTTTACCTGTCTTAGGAATATGGTGTTCCCAAAAATCCTGCATCGCACCGGCCATCAAAAGAAAAGACCCATGTGTCAACGGTATCTCTAAACCTTTAATATCCTTATCAAATTTATGCCTCAGGCGGAAGGGACGGGTTGCACCAAAACTTACAGAAGCAATAGGAGGGTTGCTTCCGGAAGACGGCTTTTTATCACTGTGCCAGCTTACCGAATCCCTGCCATCCCGGTACAGGTTGAGCAATACACTATCGAAACTGATATCGCTGACTGCTTCTACCTTTTCTTTAATCATTATTAATTCAGGCGTCCAATTATTATTCTCCTGCGCACCATACCAGGCCGTAAGCCTCGGATCGGGCACCATTCTGTCATACATTTTTCTTTCCCGCTGTTGCCATGGAGTTTGTTCCAGGTGCGTTTCATACAACTTATCCGATTCTGCCTTTTCAAAGAACTGCTCCCATAATATGAGCTTAGCATCAGGAATATCAAACCGGGTAATACTTTTTTTGCCTGCGTCAAATAACTGTGGTTCGTCAAATAAAGTGAGCATAAAATATAAATTTGGAAAGGGAACTAATTAACCAAAATTCTACAGTACAAATATACAGATCTATTTTATTATTACTAAAATATTTAGTAATAATATTTTGCACAAATGGCATTCATTATCCTCAGGGTAAAGCAATTTCACCTCACTTAAAATAAAGTAATTTTATATCATCTCATTAATAGCCAAAAAATTATGACAAAAAAGAGCGCCGGCATACTTTTATACCGTCAAAAAAATAAATCCATCGAAATATTCCTGGTGCACCCGGGAGGCCCCTTCTGGAGGAATAAGGACCTTGGTGCATGGTCAATACCAAAAGGCGAGTTTGGAGAAAATGAACAGCCATTAGCCGCCGCCCAAAGAGAATTAGAAGAGGAAACAGGTCTAAAATACAGTGGCCCTTTTTTAGAACTTACGGCCATAAAACAAAAAGGAGGAAAGCTGGTCTATGCCTGGGCGGCTGAAAAAGACATTGATCCAGGTGAAATAAAAAGCAATACTTTTCAAATGGAATGGCCGCCCAGGTCAGGGGAAATGAAGGATTTTCCGGAAATAGATAAGGGAGCGTGGTTTTCAATCAGTGAGGCAAAACAAAAGATCAATATATTTCAATCATCTTTTATTGAAGAGTTAGTGGCTCACCTAAAATCCTAATCATGATGGAGATATCGTACAAGTGAACGGGTAAAACGGATAAACGACAGTATACCACAAAAAAATAGCCCTCCGGTAGAAACCGGAGGACTTTAACGATTGCTTGCTATATGAAAATCTTAAAATTATTTCTTAAATCAACCTCAGCTTTTCCCTTTATGACATTATCTTTGCGCGCTACTGACGATTGATTGCTTTTATTCGGATCATTTATTTGTTAAAAGCCCGTCCTTCTGATACAAAAGTAAGGCGGGCTTTGATATATTAGCAGCAAAATATCAGCCGTTTCATGATGGTTAAATGACCACCTGGCCCTGTAACTGCCTATTGTGTCTATATTACACGTTAAATTCTTTATGACGTCCACAGCTTAAAATGACACTAAATTTTTTTTGTATTATCGCTCAAAAAGAAAGTCTCTATCAAAATTGTAATCTGTCTTTAATCAAACTCCAATTTAACAGCTTCATTTTTTTTGATCAAAAAGACAGCACAAAGAACATTTGACCATCATATAAATGGGCCTCTATCGGAAGACCTCTGCCTCGTCCTTTTCACCTGCACGCACCGCTTCAATACCTGCTTTTGCACTCTTCCTGGTGTAAGGCCGGATGATCAGCCTGTTGCCTTTATCAAACGTAAAGTAGTTCCATACACAACTTGCGAATACGAGCAGTTTATTACGAAAGCTAAGCAGGTAATTAATATGCACGAAAAGCCATATCCACCAGGCCACCCTGCCGCCAAAATGAATATTACCCGGCAAGTCGGCAACCGCCTTTCCACGCCCGATTGTAGCCAGGTTACCCTTATCAAAATAATTAAAAACCTTGACTGTTTCGCCGCCATGAAGTATCGGTAAATTATTCCCAACATATGTTCCCATTTGAATCGCAACCTGGGCAACACCCGGATGGCCCTTCGGATATTTTTCAGTTTTCATCAGGGCAATATCCCAACGGCGAAGATGTTTTTGGTACCCGTTATCCGGCAATATTCATCCGTTAATATCCTTCCTTTCTCGAGCCATTCAGGTTTAAGGCCTGGAAAACTGGCGCTCGTCACACCTGCTGACCAAACTACTGTAGCCGCCAATATTGAGTCCTGGTCCTTTAAAAAAATCGTCTTACCATCGTATGAGTCTACCATCGTATTCAACCGGATAATAACGCCCATTTTTTCCAGGTCGCGCTTTGCTCTTGCACCTGCTTTTTCAGACATTTGTGGTAACAGTCTGCTTAGTCCTTCTATGATATAAATCTTCATTTCACTAAAATCAAGCGCCGGGTAATCCTTTGGCAAGACCTTTTTTTTGAGCTCCGCCAATGCCCCGGCAGTCTCAACGCCGGTAGGACCACCGCCAACAAGTACAATACTTAACAATGCTTTTCGTTCAAGCACATCGTTGGTCATTTCTGCCTGTTCAAGTACCTGCATGAACTGGCTGCGAAGGTTGAGCGCATCGGGTATCGATTTCAACGGTAAAGAATATTGCTCGATCTTCTTGTTGCCGAAAAAATTTGGTTTTGAACCGCCGGCGATCACCAGGTAATCATATTCCAGGTCGCCCGCTGGCGTTGAAACTGTATTTTTTTCAGGATCTATCGCCGTAATCCTAAACAATCGAAAATAAAAATCATCCTGGCCCTTAAAAATATTACGTAACGGACCGGCAATAGAATCGGGTTGCAGGCCAGCGGTGGCCACCTGGTAGAGCAGGGGTTGAAAAGTATGGTAATTGTGTATATCAAACAACACTACCTGGAACCCTTTGTTACTAAGTTTTTTCGCTGCATTTATCCCGCCAAATCCTCCCCCGATAATTACTACGCGGAGTTTATTGGTCTCCGGAATATTTAAAGATAGAACCTGGGTATTTTCCATAGATTTCTTTTTATTATTTAAAAAATCAGCACGCAATATACTGGTCGATGACATGGTTATTTATAACGCGTGGCTAACATATTTCACAATAATCAACAAGTAAGCCGATACTTTAAGCTGGTTGACCAAACGGAATTCGCAATGCACCCATGTAGTCAGGCATGATTTGTACCAACAAAATAAATGCCGCAAAGGAATCGGGCTTATTGAAATCTTACGCAGTAATTATCTTACGGCCTTCTAATTGTCCTGCACATTAAAGCACCTTACTCCTGATGACCATTAATTTTTCTCTTGTCATTTCATGCATGGTATAGGGAATACCGCCCATACCCATACCAGATGCATCTCTCCCTCCAAATGGCATCCAGTCTACACGAAAGGCGGTATGATCGTTCACCATTACCGCAGTAGCATTTAGTTTTTTAACGCAGTCAAGTGCCACGTCCAAATCTTTTGTAAATACGGAAGCCTGGAAATGTAGGTTTAAACTGTTGGCCCTGTTAATTGCTTCTTCGCGGTCCGTGTATTTGTAAATACAAACTACCGGGCCAAATACTTCAAGGGTAGACACGCGCGCATCAGCCGGCGGATCCAACAATACAGTTGGCTCGTAACAGGTGGCGGAGATCCGTTTGCCACCGCATAATAAAATAGCGCCTTTTTCAATCGCTTCATTCACCCATTCTTCCACGCGGTCTGTTTCCTTTGCCGTTATCAGCGGGCCGACCTCAGTTTTTTTATCCAGGGGATTCCCAACGACCAGTTTTTTTGCAAGACCGGCCAACTGGTTTGCTACAGATCCGCAAATATCTTCATGAATAAACACACGCTGAACAGATACGCATACCTGCCCGGCATGGTAGAATCCGCCCTTTAAAAGCGATGGCAGCAAGCCGGCCAGATCAGCGTCTTTTTCTACAATTACAGGCGCCGCACCGCCATGTTCCAGGGCGCAGCGTGTGCCCGGAGCAAGTTTCGATCTTAAATACCAACCTACTTTTGCCGACCCAATAAAAGAAAGATAACTGATCCGTTCATCCGCCAACAACTGTTCCGCAACATCATTTTTGCAAACGATCACCTGGCACCAACCTTCCGGCAAGCCGGCTTCAATTAATATATCTGCAAAGTTCAGGCAGGAGAGGGGCGTGCCCGAGGCTGGTTTGATGATCACCGGGCAACCGGTCGCAATAGCAGTAACGGTTTGGTGGATCACCAGGTTTAAGGGATGATTGAAGGCCGAGATGGAAAATACCACCCCGATCGGCTCCCTCATAGTAAAAGCGAGCCTGTTTTCGGAGGATTTATTGATGCCCATCGGCACCTGTTCGCCATTCAGCCTGCTAATATATTCAGCTGCCAGTTTTACACCATTAATGGCCCTTTCCACTTCTATCTTTGAATCGGTATATGGCTTGCCACCTTCTTCCGCGGCCATGTTGGTCAGCAATTCGATACGGGTATTCATTATGGCCACCACTCTTTCCAATATTCCGATCCGTTGCCAGGCGGGCATCCACTTCAACCGGTCATTAAAAAGGCCATGAGCCTTTGTCAGCGCGGCAAACGCTTCGGTGATGCCCTGTAACGGGATTTCTTTTATTAACCGCTGAGTGAAGGGAGAGATTACCTGTAACATATTTCGATGATGATTTAATAACTGGTGAAAGAATAGCAATATATTGATCTTTTTAGGTTCCGGGTAAAAGATCATTTACAAATATATGGACCTGCGTCCTTGAAATAAAATTGATGAGTGGTATACCCGCGACCGACGGAAATGGCCCATTATAATTTAATCTTATTAATTTTGTCAACTAAAATAAAGTAATATGAAAAAAATTTTTGCAATCGCACTTCTTGCCAGCGGATTAATGATGTCCGTACAGGCGACCGCACAAACCGAGGATAAAAGTAAAAGGCCGAGCCCGCCCGCCAAAGTAACTTCCAAATTAAGTGGAGGCGCTACCGTTACAGTAGATTACAGCCAGCCATCTGTCAAAGGGAGAACGATCGGCAAAGATCTTGAACCTATGGATGGCCAGGTATGGCGCACCGGTGCCAACGAAGCAACGGTATTTGAAACAGATAAGGATATTATGGTGATGGGTAAAAAATTGCCTGCAGGGCAATATGGCCTGTTTACTATTTTCAAAGGTGATGATGTAACGGTGATCTTTAATAAAACTGCCAGGCAGTGGGGTGCGTTTAAGTACAAAGCCGAAGACGATGTATTGCGTGTTAGCACAAAGGCTACTAAAGCAACAACCCCGTCAGAGAAACTCGTTTTCACCGTGAGCGCAAAGGCTGTTAGTTTTGTTTGGGGAAATAAAAAAGTGGAGATCCCGGTTAAATAAATTAATATTTTATCATTAAAAAAGGCTGCCCCATCAGGCAGCCTTTTTTAATGTATCAGCATAAACGACATTCATCATTCGTCACATTCATCACTCCTTACTCATCATTTGATCCCGCTTGCAGTCACACCTTCCTTTGTGATAACAACCGGTTTGATAAACCCTTTCTCATCAAAATACATTTTATCAATACAGGTTTCCCTGGAATTGCCATCTGTTTCGCTCAGAGGCCGACGGTGATAAATAATGTACCAGTTATCTGTTGCAGGAATATTTATTACGGAGTGGTGCCCGGCGCCATTTGCAATGGCCGGATCCTGTTGCAACACTTTTCCAATTCTTTTGAAAGGTCCAAAAGGTGAATCGCCTATCGCGTAAGCCACACAATAATCAGGGCCCGTCCAGCCGCCTTCCGACCACATGAAATAATACTTTCCTTCCCGGATGAACATAAGCGGCCCTTCAACATATCCGTCAGGCGTGATCTCCTTAAATACCGTACCATCTTCAAAAGGAATAAACCCTGTAAAATCATTATTCAACCTGGCGATATTGCAATGCCGCCATCCGCCATAGATCAGGTAATAATTTCCATTGGCATCTTTAAAAACAAACTGGTCGATCGGTTGAGCGCCGTTGTAAAATTTATCAACCAGTGGCTTGCCAAGATGATCTGTAAAAGGCCCTTCTGGTTTATCGGAAACTGCAACCCCGATCCCCCCGGTTTCTTTATCACTTTGGATATCGTTCGCACCAAAGAAAAGAAAATATTTACCGGCCTTTTCAACGATCGCGGGTGCCCACATGGCACGGCGTGCCCATTTAATTTTTGATGTATCTGTGATATGGCTGTGTTTGGTCCAGGTGACAAGGTCAGGGGAAGAGAAGGCATCCAGGTAGACCTGTTTTTCATAAGGAGCAGAGTAGGTTGGATAGATCCAAAAATTTTTATTAAAAATTGCACCTTCCGGGTCAGCATACCAGCCGGGGAACACTGGATTACCTGATTTCTTTTGCGCACATGCAGCATAACTTAGCAGCAATAATAAACATACGGACGATAATATTTTTTTCATTTTAAATTTTTAATAACAGCGTAACTGTCAACTTTTGATTAATACAAAATGCTTACAAATATATGTAATTACCTGCCTGGTAGATCGCGGTATTGCCGGTTTGATTTAACCGAAAAATGTCAACCGTGCATTCTCCAGGTGAGTCCCCCAATGGCTGACTCACCCGGAGAATGCCGATAGCACACCTCGATATATAAATGCTTAATACTTATGTCGCGCCACTCTATTCCTGGTACAACTATCGCATTGAATTAAAAGTTGACTTCCGTATCTTTAGTTTATGGACAATAGCCTGGCAAATAAATTATTTATTGAAGACATTGACATAGCCTTCGAACAAGTGGCACCAGGGGTAATGAGAAAAGTGATCACCTATGATAAACAGCTGATGTTAGTAAAGGTGATATTTAAAAAAGATGCGATAGGTACGATTCACCATCATATCCACACACAGATCACCTACATAGAAAAAGGAATTTTTGAGGTAACGATCGGCGATCAAACAAAGACGCTGGAAACCGGTAGTAGTTTTTATGTGCCACCCAACTCCCCACACGGCGTGTACTGTTTAGAGGCCGGTGTACTCATCGATGTGTTTTCTCCGATGCGGGAAGATTTTATTACAAAATAACAGGAAGAATTCAATGTAATGAGTTGACCAAATTTTTACAAAGCGGAAGGTTTCCTGCGCGAACTAATTTGTTTTTTCCCACCAGGCAATGGAGTCTGCGATGTCCTTTAAATCTACTGCTTCACCGATCATCGGCGTAACAAGTTGCTGATTGTTTGTTTTAGCTGATGCACTTACCCGTTTGATCGGGTCATCCCAGGAATGATTGGCCAAAGAAAATTTTGCCCAATGAACAGGTAGCAATTGGACCGCTTTCAAATCACTGGCGGCCCGGACGATTTCCTCCGGCATCATGTGAATATATTTCCAGCTTTTATCATATTGGCCGCATTCCAATATCGCCAGGTCAAAGGGACCATATTGATCGCCGATGTCTGCAAAATGTGAACCGTAGCCACTATCGCCTCCAATAAATATCTTCATCAAAGGTGTCCTCAAAACAAACGATACCCACAATGAAACATTCCTTTTTAAACCCCTCCCTGAAAAATGTCTTGCAGGTGTAACGGCTACTGAAAATCCATCATCCAATATAATTTCATCGCCCCAGTCTTTTTCTATTACCTGGTTGAGGTTAAATCCCCAGCGCTCAAAGTGTTGGCCCGTACCTAAACCGCAAATTATTTTTTTAATGCGCGGCTGTAATTGTTTGATCGTGCTATAATCCAGGTGATCCCAATGATCATGGGAAATAAAAAGATAATCTATGTCCGGTATATCGTCCGCGGTGTAAATATCACTACCCTTGAAACTCATGGTGGTCGCTCTTATCGGACTTGCCGCACCGCTTAGCACCGGGTCAACCAGGATTTTTTTTCCACCGATCTGCATAAAATAAGATGAATGCCCGAACCATACCAGTGCATCTTTTTCCGGGTGGATGGTATGCAGGTTTGTTTTGATTGATGGTAAAATATCTGTTGGTTTAACCCTGATCTTTTTATTGAAGAAAATTTCTTTCATTACGGCATAATAACTAACTCCTTCCGTCAGGTCAGGTGTCAGACTTAAATTCTGAAATTTACCATTCTTAAAATTAGCAGATTTTTTTATGCGTTCCAGTCTGTCTCCCGAAGGGATTTTTCCAAACATGGGCATTTGAAGAAAAGCAGATACAAGCAACACAATAACCAATAGAATTATAAAAAAAATCATGTTACAGAATTAATTATTTTAATATATGTGATGGCCCTTGTCATCTTTGAAACTATAGACGCCTCGTAGATTTGAAGGAATGATATGGCAAAATTAAGTTTTTTAACCCGGTGATGTTTGAATACCCTACTAAATCACTAGATTTATGATATCGATGGATAAAAATAGTATTTAAAACACGGAACTGTTAAAGTCAATGTTTAAACAACGCATTTTTATTTTTATTTTATTATTTTTACCCGTATAAATTAAGTAAGTATTTATGGCTACAGCAAAGAAACGCATGAATCCCTGGTTTAAAAGAATACTTTATGGAATTATTATAGTTGCGTTGCTGGGCGCCGGTTTGGTATGGTATATTTTTAGTGAAAAATTTGCAGACACGAGTGAAACTCCCGCGGATTTTACCGTTAACGCAATGGACCTCATTCATGAATTTGAAAAAAATGACAGCCTGGCCAATAAAAAATACACAGAGAAAATTATTGTTGTAAATGGCACGGTTTCTGGTATAGAGCCCGCTGATACAACCGTCAATATTAAAATGGTCGATACAGCTTCCGGCTCCTATGTTATTTTCGCTTTTCAGCCGCAGCACCGCGACGAGGCTAAAACAATAAAGGCAGGGGACAATGTTTCAATCAAAGGTTCCTGTAGCGGTGGTGCTTACAGCAATATCCTGGAAACAGAATATATCACCTTCAAGAGATGCGCGCTCAATAAATAAAATATAAAACAACTACAAAATGAAAAAAACAATTCTATTGATTGCCTTAGTGGCAGCATCGGGTTCAATGTTTGCCCAAAAGAAAACTACCACATCCGGTACTGTAAATTTTGATGCCACTACTACCCTGGATCAATTGCCAAAAGCAGAGAACAAGACAGTGATAGTGGCGATCGATCCGGCAAAGGGAACCTTGGCATTTGAAGTTCCTATCAAGAGTTTCACTTTTGGTAATCCAAAAATCCAGGAACATTTTAACGGACCTAACTGGCTTGATTCTGAAAAATTCCCAACCTCTACTTTTAAGGGAATTATCACTAATATTTCTACAATTGATTTTACAAAGGACGGATCTTATTCCGCTGATGTGGAAGGTGACCTGACAATACATGGCGTTACAAAACCTGTAAAAACTACTGGTAAAATCACCGTAAAGGGAAAAGCTGTTACTGCCAATGCTGAATTTTCAGTAAAGTTAGCCGATTACGGAATTGATGGTCCGCCGGTTGGAGCTGGAAAGGTTTCAAAAGAGCCTAAGATCATTGTTGCTGCTGATCTTAATTAGTAAGCCGCAGTTTTAGATAATTGAATTGGTAATGCCCCATCAATTGATACTCTTTACTGAGTATTTTAACCGGGACATTACCAATTTTTATTTTATTGTTATTTGCCTATGAATATTTCTCAATATAGTTTTTAAGACTTGTGCCGATAATAGAATTCCAGCCCTGCTCAAAGCTTTCTCTTGCAAAATCAGGGTTATCAGTTGGGAAAGTGTTAAGACCGGTATGTGTAAGTTTCAGTGTTGTGCTATCACCTTCGGGAAATAGTTCGAAAGACACAATTGATTCGCCCGGATAGCCTTCATAGCGCCAGCTATACGCAAGTTTTCTGCCTGGCTCCACTTCGGTTATTTTGCAATGGTGCAAATATTTTTTTTCTTCTGAACCTGCAGAAAATTCAAATTCAAAACCTACCCGCGGCTCAAATTCAGCAAGATCAAAATACCATTCTTTCATTTTGTTTTTATCGGTTAGCGCCTCCCACAACTGTTCAGCAGGCGCCGGGAACGTACGTTCCAATACAAAAGATTCATTTTTCATATTGTAAATTTTAAATGATTACTACTTTTTCTTTTTTTGTTTTTGTTCTTTCAAAAGAAATGTCTCTAACGCATCTAATTTTTTTGTCCAGAAAGTTTTATACTGGCTGGCCCAGTCGGCAACATCTCTGATCTTTTCAAAGTCAGGTTCACAAAACCTTTCCCGTCCCTCTTGCCTGATGGTGATCAGGCCACATTCCGTTAAGATGCGGATGTGTTTCGATATTGCGGGCCTGCTGATTTCAAAATGGCCGGCAACCATGTTAAGGTTCAAAGGCTGCACCGCGATCAGTCCAATGATCTCTCTTCGCACAGGGTCGGCAATCGCCTGGAATACATCTCTTCTCATACCTGGTAAATTTATAGGTAACTGTTCGGTTACAAATATAAAGGAAACCGTTCGGTTACCCAAATTTTATGTCATATAATTTTATTGCCATAGTTTATTTTTGTAGCATGAACAGCGATACAGGCAATTGGAGCATAGTCGTGGGAATTATTGTCGTACCGGCAGGGTTGATTATTTATTTTTTCCATGATAAACTACATTGGATAGGACGACTGCCTGGAGATATCCGGATAGGGGATAAGAATTTCAGGTTCTGCTTACCAATTGCTACCATGGTCATTTTCAGCTTATTGTTAACATTGATTATGAATAGCATAAAAAAGTTTCTCCGGTAATAAATCATGTCTATACAACCTATTATCGATCATTGTGGTTTACGCGTCAACAGCTATGAGACTGTTACCGGCGGCGATATTAACCGTGCTTACTGCCTGTACACCGGTGACGCGAAATACTTTTTAAAGGTAAATGACGCGCGTTTGTATCCCCTTATGTTTGAAAAGGAAGCAGCTGCACTTGAGGCATTTCATAACCGTTCTACCATTGTTGTTCCTTCTGTAATTAATTGCGCCACTATAAATGGCAATCAATACCTTTTGCTGGAATGGTTAGAAAGAGGGCCAGTCAGGAAAGACTCCTGGCAAAAATTTGGTGAGTACCTCGCTTTGTTGCACCAACAACCACAACCGTTTTTTGGTTGGGACCATGACAACTTCATTGGTAGTCTTGTCCAGCGCAATCAGCAATTTCCAGCCTGGGATTTGTTTTACAGCGAATGCCGTATTATGCCCCTGGTAAAAGAGCTTTTTAACCAGCATATTTTTTCAATTACCGATGTTGAGTCAGCAGAATTATTTTGTAAGAAGCTAGGGCAACTTTTTCCTTTGGAGCCAGCGGCAATGCTGCATGGAGACTTGTGGAGTGGTAATTATCTAATAACTGTTTCCGGCGATGCAGCTTTTTTTGATCCCGCCGTTTATTGCGGACACAGGGAAATGGACATCGGCATGACAAATCTGTTTGGAGGTTTTAATCCACAGTTTTACGATAGTTATCAGGAGACATATCCATTAGAAAACGGCTGGCGGCAACGTCTACCACTTACGCAATTATATCCTTTGCTGGTACATGCAGTCCTGTTTGGGGGCCATTATATAAATAGCGCGAGGGGAATAATAAGACATTTTAGCGGAGGTTAATGAATTATTTATCAGATCCAAATAATGAATTACCTCAAATAATTCAGTGACTGCGGCTTTTTTTAGTATTTGGTCAAATTTTTTTTAAAAATAAATTCGCTTTTTATAAAATTACAATGGGCATTAGTGAACAGATAATGATTTATTATATATGTCATATTAAATTGATTTGTTGCAAAAAATTAAATTTGAGAAGAATTGTTCAAAGATTTCAGGTGTATTTGCAATGAAATTATAAAAAAATAGGGGGCTAAAGCATTTGCAAATACATTATATAAAATATATATACAAAAAAATAGTCCCCCAGTAGAAACTGGGGGACTTTAACGATTGCTTGCTATATGAAAATCTTAAATTATTTGTAAAATCTTATTTCTATATTAAATTACTACCACTTATATTTGTGAGGTACTAACGATTGATTGCTTTTCTTTAATTGACTGTTTATTTATTCTAAAGCCCGTCTTGCTGATACAAAAGTAAGACGGGCTTTAATATGTTCCCATTAACTTCTTTGGCTTTTAATGATGGTAAAGGGTAACCATTATTCCGCAATCGCTTATTGTGTCTGCATTACATGTTGAATTTTTAATGATGCCCATGTACCATAAATAATCAAAATTTAATTTAATAGTCATCAAATTAATTGTCATTCCGACATTAATTTAATCATTCCAATGCTGTTTAACTATGAATTTCCTTCACGGCGAGGCCAGAAATCCCTTGAATCAGCATTGGTAAAAAGGAGTCTTGGGACACTAATAATATTGTCAGTTGTCGCCCTTGTTTGAAGGCATTCTGCATTTTAAATTATCGGCAAATATTAAAAATAACCGGGTGAGTTATGGCTGGTTTTCATGGTCATTTCTTTTTATCGCCGGTATTTTTGCTCTTCACCGCTTTCTGGTTGTGGGTGGTGTCGTCGCCTTTAATTTCCTGCTCTTCACCCTCACGGCTATCCATATTGTCCCTTATCTCAGGACGCTTTTTGTTTTCATTAAATTTGGTATTGTAATTTGTTGTTTGACTGGTAGTACTTTTCATAACATTATTTTTATATAATACATAAAAATAAATAGACATACCAATTTGACCACGTTTGGCGGAGATTTGGTTTGGATGATCTTATCCCGATATGTTTTGATAGAAGCTTATTGTGAGTTATAGAGATCAGGCGATCGGTTCAGGTTAATTTGAGATACCTACGCGGTGCTTTGTAAATTCTTTCTTTTCTAATTCGTTTAGCATAAACAGGGCAAGATCACCCGCTATGATCCGGTTTGAATCAGGTACCGGTAAATGATCACCCGCGGTTATGAAATGTCCTGTAGCTTCACTGTCGGTAATATCCGGGGCACAAACAATTGTCCAATCCAGATCGGATGCTTTTAGGTATTCATAAGCTTTCAGGTATTCCTTACTCACCGGAAAAAGTTTGGCAGGAAATTCGGGCGAGTCCATCAACAACGTTTCTTCATCCGCGTCTAATATGCCTATGCCACCAACCGTAACTATGCGTTTGACGCCAGCTTTCTGCATACAGGAAACGATGTTTTTCATTCCCAAAGACCGTGAAAGATCTGCCCCGGTGGTGTCTCCCCCTACCGCAGCCAATACGGCATCACAGCCTTTGATGGCTTTGTAAACCTGCCCTTCATCAAACAAGGCGCCTTGCACTAATTCCAACTTGTCATCAGATGGAAGATCAGCGGTAAATATATTTCTGCCAAATGCTTTTACCTGGTGCCCGTTGAACAAGGCTTGTTTTACCAATTCTTTTCCAACCAATCCTGTGGCGCCGAAGATGATTATTTGCATGCTATTTGAGTTTTATAGATTAGACATTTCTTTGCAATTTAATTTAAAACAACCATCCATTCACCTGGCATTTTATCCTGTTAACAAGAAGAGAAATTTGCAAGTCAATAAAAAACTTTTTTTTATTAATTAATTACTCCACATCTTTGCAGCAAGCAAATGAAAAAAACAAATTTAAATAGCAATAGTTGGTGGTGGCAGTCAATTTTTTGATGTGTCGCAAAGCTATTGTATGTATAAATATATTCAGGGCCCCGACACATTGTGTTGGGGTTTTTTTATTAGCCCCGGTCATTTGAAATATTAAATCAATTAAGTAATCACAGATCAGGTTATTGCCGGCAAAACATAATATCACCCGGCAACGATAATCAAATAAAAGCCCTTACGGGTTAGGTCATATGAAAAAGATAGCCATACAAACAACTTACAAAAAAATTCTGGCAGATCTGTACACACCGGTTGGCATTTACCTTCGGTTGAGAGACCGGTTCCGGGATACGATTTTACTCGAAAGTGCTGATTTTCACGCTGGTGAAAACAGCTATACTTTTATCGGTATCAATGCAATTGCAGGTATCGAGATTAGGACTGCGTCTACCATCGAGTTCAAATTACCAGGTCAAAACCCGGAAAGCATTAAAATAAGCAATCCCGCTGCTGTTCCGGTTCACCTTTGGGATTTTATGCAGCGTTTCGAAATTACGGAAGCAGCTCCAAAACCGATCAACGTGGCCCAGGGGTTGTTTGGCTACAGTACCTATGATGCGGTACAATTCTTTGATACCATTAAACTGGACAGCAATCATCACTTGCAGGAAGGTCCGGGAATTCCATTGATGCGCTATCGTTTATACCAATACGTTATCGCCATCAATCATTTTAAAAACGAATTATTTATTTGTGAAAATTGTATCTATGGCATTGAAAGTGACGTGGAAGTAATTGAAAGCCTCATAAAAAGCAAGGACGTACCTGGTTTCCCTTTCAAAAGCAAAGGAGAAGAGACATCGAACCTCACTGATGCGGCTTATCTCGAAATAGTAAAAAAAGGGATCGGCGCCAGCCATCGGGGCGATGTGTTCCAGATCGTATTAAGCAGGAGGTTCCAGCAATCGTTTACCGGTGATGAATTCAATGTTTACCGGGCATTGCGCAGCATTAATCCCAGTCCCTACCTGTTTTATTTTGATTATGGCGATTACAAGCTAATGGGCTCTTCGCCGGAAAGTCAGTTGATCGTTCAAAATGGTAAGGCCATCGTGCATCCGATTGCCGGCACTTTCAAACGTACTGGCAATGATGAAACCGATAAGGCCTTGGCCATACAACTTGAAAATGACGTGAAGGAAAATGCCGAGCATGTGATGCTGGTCGACCTGGCAAGAAATGACCTGAGCCGCATGTGTACCAATGTAGAGGTTACCCAATATAAAAAGGTCAATTATTACTCGCATGTGATTCACCTGGTAAGCGAAGTAACGGGCAAGGTAGGGGCAGAAACAAATCCATTTAAATTGCTGGCAGTCAGTTTTCCGGCCGGCACGTTAAGTGGCGCGCCAAAGTTCAGGGCCATGCAGCTGATCAATGAATACGAACCTACTACCAGGAGTTATTATGGTGGTGCCATTGGCTCTATCGGGTTTGATGGAAGTTGCAACCATGCCATTATGATACGTACTTTTTTAAGCAGGCAAAATACATTGGTTTACCAGGCAGGCGCAGGCATCGTTGCTGCAAGTAACCCGGAAAGTGAGTTGCAGGAAGTAAATAATAAATTGAACGCATTAAAACAAGCCATTGTACTGGCGCAAAATATCTGAGATGAAAATATTGGTATTTGATAATTATGACTCGTTTACTTATAACCTGGTACACTTGGTTGAAAAAATAATCCACCAGAAAGTGGATGTATTTCGCAATGACCAGATCACATTGGAACAAGTGGGTGACTATGACAAAATAATCTTATCTCCCGGACCGGGGATACCTGAAGAAGCAGGGTTATTGTTACCACTGATCAAAGAATATGCACCTACGAAATCCATTCTGGGCGTATGTTTGGGCCACCAGGCAATTGGAGAGTCATTCGGCGGCACCCTTATCAACCTCGATAAAGTGTATCATGGAATTGCCACTCCCATAAAAATTACGAACGATCAATCAAAGGTACTCCGGGGGTTAGGTGACACGATCGAGGTGGGGCGCTATCATTCCTGGATAGTGAGCGGCGAAGGTTTTCCGGAAGACCTGGAAATAACCGCAGTAGATGACAATGGATTTATAATGGGATTGCAACATAAAACATTTGATGTGCAGGGCGTTCAATTTCACCCGGAGAGCGTACTTACACCGGAAGGTGAAAAAATAATGAGGAATTGGTTGAAGGCATAGAGGCAATAGCAATTATGGCACAAAACAGGGAATCAACTAAATCATAAATTATAGTCAGATAATCTTGCAGCGATGAAAAAAATATTAAATTTTTTGTTTGAACACAAGAACCTTTCACGGGAACAGGCTAAAGAAATACTGATCAGTATTTCAAAAGGCTTGTACAACGATAGCGAAATTGCTGCTTTCATAACGGTGTACCTTATGCGCAGTATCACCATCCATGAACTGCAGGGCTTTCGGGACGCCTTATTGGAACTTTGCATAAGGGTTGACCTGGATGGCCAGGAAGTAATGGATATCGTAGGTACCGGGGGAGATGGTAAGAATACTTTTAATATTTCCACGCTGAGTTGTTTTATAGTAGCTGGTACGGGTAATAAGGTTGCAAAGCATGGCAATTACGGTGCGTCTTCTATCAGCGGTTCAAGTAATGTGATGGAGCAACTTGGGTATCGTTTTAAAAATGAAACCGATGCTTTGAAGAATGAATTAGATCATGCCAATATATGTTTTTTGCATGCACCATTATTTCATCCGGCGTTAAAGGTGGTGGGGCCGATCAGGAAAAATTTGGGTATCCGTACCTTCTTTAATATGCTGGGCCCGATGGTAAATCCTGCCTTTCCCAAACACCAGTTGGTAGGGGTTTACAATTTGGAAATGGCCAGGATCTACAATTATCTTTTACAGCAGACTGACAGCAATTTTACCATCATCCATAGCCTCGATGGCTATGATGAAATTTCTTTGACAGGCGATACCAAAGTAATTACCAATGAAGGAGAAAAGATAATGTCAGCCGAAGAACTGGGCAAGCGGAGGGTAACTGCAACGGATATTTATGGCGGCAATTCCGTAGAGGAAGCAGCAAAAATATTTCTGGCAATATTAAAAGGCAAAGGCACCTGGGCACAAAATGCGGTAGTACTCGCCAATTCAGCCATGGCATTGCAATGCACAGGAAA
>JBDSLD010000170.1:0-13020 GCA_039916545.1 Ferruginibacter sp. | reverse complement strand
AGAAGCCGCTCGTTTTGATACCAGCTGCGCGATGGCGTATTGGGGACAGGCACTTTCCATGGGACCGTATTATAACAGCTATTATTATAAAATGAAAAAGGAAGTGCCGGGTGTGATACAGTCAATGAACCGGCTTCTACCGGTTGCTAACGAAAAAGAAAAAGCGCTGATAGCCGCCATGCGACAACGCTATTCGGATGACACGACAAATGCCGACCGCGTACAACTGGACAGCAATTATGCAGTCGCCATGTCGCTGCTTATAAAAAAATATCCCGCAGACAATGACATCAAAACCCTGTATATCGATGCGGTAATGCTAAGGCATAAATGGGATTTTTGGAACAATGACGGCAATCCGAAACCCTGGACGCCTGAATTGGTAAAGTTCTGTGAGACAGTGCTGAAAAATGATTCGCTCAATCCCGCCGCACTTCATTATTATATCCACCTGACTGAAGCCTCCAGGCATCCGGAACTTGCTTTACATAGCGCCGATTTACTTAAGGACCAGCTGCCGGGTGTGGGGCACATGGTTCACATGGCTACGCACATGTACCAGCGCAACGGCCTTTTTGCAAAAGGAGTAAGTATAAATGAAGTGGCAAATACGGTTAATAATATAGTGGATTCCCTGGCCCCTAATTTGCGCATCGGCAAGAACAGCCTTCTCCACATTTATGCAGTGCAATCTTACTGCGCTATGAACGCCGGAATGTTTATCAAAGGGAAACCGGTATACCAGCGTGCCCGCGACAGGCTGCTTTCCCTGAGGCCGGATATCAGTGGCGACGCATATTCACAGTATATTTATATGATGCCGGTTATTGCAAACGTACGGCTCGGTAAGTGGCAGGAGATAATGGCATCGCCCGCGCCTGACACATCATGGAAATATGCATCGGTACTGGATGATTTTGCCAGGGGACTGGCTTACGTACGTACTAAAAATTATGCGGCAGCTGAAAAGTGTTTGAATAATCTTGAGGAAAATTTAAGCAATCCGCTCCTTACTGTCCGCGAAAAGCCTTTTAATAAACCCGTTCAATGTGGAAATATAGCGGCGGGAATATTAAAGGGTGAATTGCTGTATGCAACGGGTAAAACCGCCGAAGCAATCACCTCTTTTGAGCGTGCAGTCAAAGAGGAAGATCAGCTCATTTACCGGGAGCCCCAGGAGTGGCTTATTCCCGCCAGGCAATACCTCGGAGCCGTTCTCTTAAAAATGAACAAGGCAACAGACGCGCAAAAAATCTACCGGGAAGACCTTATTGCTAATCCTGGTAATGGCTGGTCCTTGCTGGGTACTTACCAGGCCTTGCTCGCTCAGCATAAAGGGAAGGAGGCCGCTAAATTCAGGACCGGTTATCTTAAAGCGTTTGAAGTGGCGGATATTGTACCCCCGGCTTCGGTATTTTAATAAAAAATCAGTAATCAGTAAACCGGTGACATATCATAGCAAGACTTAATTTTCAGCCACTAATTTGTTTGTATGATAATAAGATTTTTATGGATAGCCGGCTCCCTGCCTTTTATAATATTGGGCAGTATTCATTTAGGATATACCTTTTTTATAAATAAATTTTCTTCAGGAAATAAAGCGCTGGAAGAAGAAATGAAAAGATCCACACCTGTGCTTACAAAAGAAACGACTATGTGGAAAGCCTGGATCGGTTTCAATGGAAGTCATAGTGCGGGTGCAATTTATATGGGGGCCATTAATTTATTTCTAAGCATCCAATATTTCGAGGTAATACGAAACCCGGTTTTCCTGTTATTGAATCTTATTACCGTATTATTCTATTGCTGGCTCGGAAAAAAATATTGGTTCCGCATTCCCTTCACGGGTATATTGATCGCCACCTGTTGTTTTCTTAGCGCTTCGGTAATCATTCTTTTTACCTAACAATTAATTGGTTGGTTAAACACTACAATTTTCGCTATTCAGCCACTTAAAATAAAAACGGCCACGTTTAAAACGGGCCGCTTTTTGTTTGCTAAATGAAACGCTGGTTTGGGCTATCTAAAATTTTTATTGCTTAAGTTTATGCTTTATCAATCAATAACGCTTCGGTTTACATCAGTTATTCCCGTACGTTTTATCTAAAAATAAATACCGGCTTTCGTTCTTAGATTTTTCCGCCCTGGATTCTGTGTTTAAGATCATTACATCAGTATCTGGCGCATTTTTTACAGCGGCCGGCCAATTGGGCAAATCCGTACCGTTTGGATTTCCTGTTTTTATAAAATTGGCAAAATAATTTTGCATGGTAGCCGACACTTTATAGTCATCATCCGTCCACGCATATTCTTTTACCAAATACAAATTGCCCATGCAATATTCAATTTCGCAGGCATGCGGGGCGCCGATGGCATCAGGCATTTTTACTGCGTTCGGATCCTTTTTGACAACACCGCCGGCTAATCCCGGCAGAAGGTTATTGTCTGCCAAAGGCGGTCTTAGTTTGGAGTATAAATACCTGTACACCGGCTGGTTGCTATAGTTGCGCTGAAGGTCAAACCATTTCCAGGTACTGTATGCGATGAACCTGTCGCTGGCTAAGGCAGTAGCAGCCACTTCGATGTCTTTTACAGATCCGGAAGGATACAATTTAAACGCTTCTTCAAAATCTTTTGGATAGGCTTCTTTTACTTTTTTGGTATAGTTCTCCTCATTGTAGGGTTGTCCCTGCATAAATGCCATGCCGGGAATTTCTGCAGAATTCCAACCCAGGAGCAGGGGCACCATCGATTGTTCACCTGCTTTAAAAATTTCCGGGATCGTCTTTTTGAAAAAGTAGCCATCGATCACGGTGGGGAAACCAAATCTTTTTGCGTCATTATACATTTCGTATAATTCCTGTGTGCTTAAGGATCTAAGCTTTGCCAATGTTGGCACACCGGCTTTTGTTGCAAAATCAAGACCGGCTTTTTCTGCTTCCACCAGCGGCACGGCTGATAAAGTAGGGTTGATACCAGCGCCACTTTCACCGATCGCCCCGGCGAAAAGGCCTTTTGCCAACGGAGAAGCCATTTGCGCACTCACAGCAATAGAACCGGCCGACTCACCGGCGATAGTAACTTTCGAAGGGTCGCCGCCAAATGCCGCAATGTTTTTCTGTACCCATTTTAATGCGGCCAGCTGGTCAAGTAATCCATAGTTGCCTGATCCTTTGTAAGGTGATTCTGCGCTTAATTCAGGATGAGAGAAGAAACCAAAAATATTTAGCCGGTAGTTGATAGTGACTGCTACAATTCCTTTTTTCGCCATGCTTGCGCCATCATATCGAGGCTCAGAACCGTCACCCGCTACAAAGCCCCCTCCAAAGAAATATACCAACACGGGTAGCCCTTTTGTATCATGCTTTGCCGGTGTCCATACATTGAGATAAAGACAGTCTTCGCTCAAGCCGTCAGATCTTGAATTCATGTCGCCAAAAACGATTCCTTGCACAGGGCGCGGACCAAATTTTTTTGTTGACAAAACACCTTTCCAGTTGTCCAAAGGCTGCGGCGCCTTCCACCGCAGGTTGCCAACAGGAGGCTTTGCGAAAGGAATGCCATAATACAACTGGAGACCTGCCTTGGTATCGTAGCTTCCTTCCACAGTACCGTTGTCAATCTTTGCCTGGACAGGAAATGTATTGTTGGTCTGGGCCAGGGCTGCCGAGAACATCAATACCGCAATCAGCAATACGTTGTATTTTTTCATTTATGCAATTGTTAAGATGAGCGTTATTATTGTCTCTTTATGAGACAATAATAAAAAATATTTTTTACTTTGCGGGAGTTATTTTAAAAAATCATTAAAAAATTGCATGCGCAGTAATAAAAAGCCTCCTGCAGAAGATATCAGCTCTGACAAATACCTGCCGAATATTGCCTATGATTCTGTGGTGTTTGGTTTCCTGGGGGACAAGCTCAAAATACTGCTGATGGAATACCACAATACAGGTTTCTACGCCTTGCCGGGAGGCTTCGTGCTAAGGAATGAAAACCTGAATGACGCGGTACGCAGGGGATTGAGACAACGGACCGGGCTGGATAATATTTACCTGGAACAATGTTATGTTTTTGGAGATACTGCCAGGCATAGGCCTGAAATACTTAAGACCATTATGCAGGCCAATGGTCTTGATCCGGACGATTCGCACTGGTTGCTTGACCGGTTTATTTCAGTGGCTTACTATGCGTTGATCAATTATAAAAATGTGGTACCCAAGCCCGATGCCCTGTCGGATTCCTGCACCTGGTACGATTTGGATACATTGCCTGAATTGATGCTTGATCACAAGGAAATCGTCGCAAAGGCATTACAAACACTGCGCGCAAACCTTGATCAAAAGTTACTGGGTATGAATTTGTTGCCCGCACGTTTTACAATGAAAGAGTTGCAGGATGTATATGAATCTATCCTGGGTGAAAAATTAAGGCGAACTACTTTTCAAAGAAAAATGCTGCACCTGGGGATCTTAAAAAGGTTGGAAAAACAATATTCGGGGAAGGCGCATAAAGCGCCCTATTTATATAGTTTCGTGGGAACAGCGGCATCCAATAAAAAGACAATTGTATAATTGGGTATTGACAGGAGCAGCCATTAAGCCATATAACTTTTGATTTAAATAATCATCTTTTAGAAACATGACTTTGGTTGTTGGCCAGGAGACGCAACAACGGCGTGGCAAATAGAAAAGAGTTTTTAGATCACTACCTGGATGGCAATCGCATAATAACTTCGATGTCAGCTACAGTTGACAATAGGAAATTATAACAGGCACTCCGCAAGGAGCGCCCGTTATAATCAGCCAGCGTTAAATTATAATGATGTTCAATCCGGATTTTTAACCGGCGCACTTCCTGTTGAAGGCGGGTTCAACGCCGTTTCGTCATCGGACACATCCCAATAATGGAAAAAATTATAATTGATCGTTGCGTTGGTATTTACCACGCCGGCCGTATGCACCGGGTTGAATACCGGCCTCGCCGTAAGCTGAGCGCAGTTTCCATTCTATAATAATGTTTCCAATACCGCCGTTTTTCCAACAATTAAGACTTGACGGGCGGAGGTAAATATCGCCTCTTGGAAAAGTAAAAGGCGAAGCGCCCTTCCCAAACGCAGATGAGTAGTCGGTACGGAAGCCGGCAGATAAACCACCATAATCACCAACGTCGATTTTTTGATTTACGAGATAACCAAAGGTTACAAATGTCTGCCTGTAATCACCGCCTTTTGATCCGTCGTCAAAGCCTGCCACGAATAGCTGGTTACCCGAAGGCACAGCCTGTGAACTGGCCTGGTTCATATTGTACACGGGATAAGTGGGAAGCGTTTGTCCGTAGCTGATATACTGACTGAAATTGCTTTTCCTGAAATCATAGGAAACTTGTGTACTCGTTGTAATGGGTAGCTGGACAGTAAAATCTTTCTGGAAATCAGTTTTGAAATAAGCCGTCAGTAAAAGATTTTGATTGGTGGTAGAGTAGCTGTAATTATTTATTTCCCCGGTATTGTCATTTTGATTGAAAGTACCGGCCCAACCGGTGTTGAGGCCACCAGACAACCAGTGCTCCGAACTTACATTGGCAACCTGTTTTTGAAACACCCGGTTGATATCCTGCTTTTCATGGTTGATGCCGTACTTAGCATCCAGTTCAACAAACTTGTTTATTTTATAATTTAAATTTAAATTTTGAACGATGTCAATTGTATTATCCAGGCCACTGCAATATTCGGTATAGTAAAAGGGATTGAAGCCATTTACACTGACGGTACCGGTAGTAAGCGAAACCGGGTAAGTGCCATCATCCAGCTTTTGATTGAAGTCATAAAACGGCGCCGCATTCAGCATGTTGTAAATATTATTTCTTCCTGAACCATAAAAAGGGTTCAAGGTATTTTCGGTATAAGCCAGTAGGGTGAGGGACCTTATTTTGAATCCCTTAAATAATTCTGTTCCGATGTTCGAGGTAAAGTTGGTCCTGTTGACCGAGCCGTTGGTCCGTATATTGCTTTCCTGGTGAAAATTGGGAAAGGCCATCGCGAAATCCGACTTGCCGCTTCCCCCTGAAATATTGATATTGTTATTGGTAGCGGGCGCACTTTTAAAAACCTGTTTGAAATGATCGTAATATTTTTAATTTTTTCCGTAAGATTTGTTGGCCATATTTTTCGGGTTTCCCATCGCCGATACAAAATTGCCGGCCGGAAACGCCCAGGTAACACCGGGGTAGGTGCCGTAGGAAGAAAGCTGTATGATATTGCCTGCATTGTCGATCACATTTCCATCTGCGTCTGTCCGGTAACTATGCATGCGCGCCTTATGAACATCGCCGCTGTTTATTAAACTTCCAACCGAATAACTGCTGGAAATATCGGTCATCGTTTTTCCTGCCTTTCCTTTTTTAGAGAATAATTGTATCACGCCATTGGCGTCCTGCGCACCATAAATTGAAGCAGCGGCGGCCCCTTGTACAACTTCCACTCTGTCGATATTGCTAAGATTTTTCAATTACGGATGCGTTTGCAAGCGGTGCATTATTTTGATCGGTTATCTTACCCCTTATCTCTATCGGCTGCGCAAAAATGCAACCTGTCAATACTTCGAATAGTAAAAGAGAAATTAGTTTTTTCATATTGGTTGGTTTTGGTTTAAATTAAAAAAAAATTGTATGCGCTGGTTTTAAGTATGGGCGGCAAAATCTTATTATGCTGAAATCAGTACCTGCAAATCATGGCAAAGCATTCGTTTTTCTTCACGGAGTAACTATATTGATCCGCGATAATCAGTCGAATCAATACTCTCCATCCCTGGCTATTTAATATTTTTCATCCGAAGCGTGGGCAGTGAAATTGAAAATTTGTTGACATAAAAACAGGCGGGAATTCTCCGGTTATTGAAAACGAAGTGCGAAGCAGGGATTTTGGCAGCTGAATAAAAATGCCTGGAAAAATTTTAACTGAATCTTTGCAGCGGACCAGGATGCTTGTTTTTTTTTGGTAAACATTTTATTTTCAACGAAGCATCTTGGTATCACTCACTTGTTAAAAAGCCGGGTGGAACTTTTTATGTTGCGGATAAAAAAATATAATTGGCCAGCCAGGCATCAACCACAATTTCCTAATTGCACAGTCGTATGATATTAATTTATATATGAAGATTTACTTGAAATACTTAATTTCGATTACTACATTGTAATGAAATTCTTAACCTGACAGTAAATTTTAGTATTTACCCTGCTTGCCAACGTTCCGCTATATTTCTCTGCAATACTAAAATGTTAACAACAGCTTTATTGAAAAGCCGGAGGTTAAGTTCGTGATCCGGATATGGAAAACCTGTAAAAATTCGCAATAATTTATAAATCTTAATTATCAATTTGCTCCTGCAATAAACAGGATTGTGAAGTTGGTGGCGTAGTACTGCGAATACTAATTTATAATAAAACCTTAAACCATGAGATGTAATAATTGCGGTTGGGATAACCTGGAGAATGCGTCTGTATGCATTAAATGTCATACACCGTTGGAAAAATCTGAACTTAGAAAGCCTTCCACGGAGGGTGGTTATTTCGACAAAACAATTATAGATAAGGACCTCGTATCGGGTGAACGGCCCGCCCATGTATTTGAAAAAACAGTCGATGAGAATATGGACGATCTGTCCGGTACAGCCGGGATAGAAAAAGATATCCTGGTATCCTGTCCCAATCCTGACTGCGGCTATCTCAACCCCGGGGACGCCGTTATTTGTGCAAGGTGTAAAAGGCCCTTGCCGGTATCACAAAAAAATCAAGCAACTGATAAAAGTGTGTCCAGGCCGCTTTCCGACCCTCCGCCGGTCGACCGGTTTTCAGGTAAACGGCCCGCAACAAGTGCGGAGGCCCCTTCCGGTACAATTTATAACCAGCCTCAGTATGCCAGGCAATCTTTCAAAGGTACCATCGATCCTTACCGCCTGAATAACGACCGGCCCAATTGCAGCCTGGCGCTTATTTTAAGAGACGGCGAAGAAAATCAGTATCCTCCCGGAACCGTCACACAAGGGCTTGTTACTAAAGAATTTGAACTTGAGAAAAATTCCATCGAACTGAACAGAGACAATCTTGATAAAAACAATATTACCATAACAGGCAAAGTGCAGGCGGAATTATTTTTTGAAAATGGTAAATGGTATCTATTGAACAGGAGCGACTTAAAAACCACTTTTATACAGGTGCAGGACAAGATAGCGCTTAAAGAAGGGGATACGATTTTAATGGGCGACCGGAAATTCATTTTTTCGCCGGGGGATAAATGACAGCCCGGGCTTGCTTTCAAATGATCACAGGTTGGTTTTAAATTAAAACAAATTATGCGTGAGCTTTTTGAGAAATATGAAACACCTCACAGGTTCCTCCCGGATAATGGAGATCTTATCAATGAATATAAAATTGTCAGGGAGCTGGGCGAAGGCGCATTTGGAAAAGTATATAAGGTAGAGGGCCAGGATGGTTCTGTAAGCGCTTTGAAACTCATCAAGCTTTGGGAAATCGCTTTTGAAAAAGAACGAAAAGCAATTATCTCCCGCTTCACCAGGGAGTTTGAAATCTCCACCATCGATTCAAAATATTTAGTCAGGAGTAATAATTACGGGAAAATACTGGGTAACCCATATTTTGTAATGGAATACTGCGCAGAAGGTTCGTTGGAAAAATGGTGTGGTAAGTTTGCAGCATTTACGCAGTACGAAAAAGTTTCTTACCAGATTCTGAAAGGGTTGCATGAGCTTCATACCAAGGGTTATGTACACAGAGATATAAAACCTGCCAATATTTTATTAACGGCTGATAACAAAGCAAAGCTGGCAGATTTTGGCATTGCAGGAGATAAAAATTCTAAACTTACAGTTACCAATATTTTCGGCAAGCCAAACCAGATCTTTGGTACCTGGGCCTACCTGGCGCCGGAACAGGAAAACAACAGCGGCGGTAAAATATTTAAGGCGCTAAATAGTCTTTCGGACATATTTTCTTTTGGCGTTACCATGTTCGAACTGTTTACCGGTGAATTGCCTTTCCCGCCATACCAGATCATGACACAGGCTGATCTCGTAGAATACAGGACGAATGTAAGAAACGGGAATTATAAAAACCTTGAGTTGAAAAAATACAAGGTTCCCCCAAACTGGCAGCCGGTAATAGAATGCTGCCTGCAGCCCGATTTTCAAAAGAAGCGATTTAAAACTGTAAATGAGATCGTCGTTAAGTTAGGCTTCCTTTCTATGGAGACAACTTCGGGTCTTACTTCCGATCCTGAAAAACTCGGCATACAAATTACCTATGGCGAAGAATTAAATAAAACCTATCGCCTTTCCTCTTTGCTTACCGATCCCGGTGACAGCATTTTGACTGTCGGCAGGAAGGATGAGCTGATAAAAAATGATATCGAAATAGAAGAGACTCATTCAACTTACATATCAAGACGGCATGCCACTTTTGAAAAATGGGACAATCCAAAATGCTGGCGCATCCGTGACGGGCAGTGGACAAAAGAAGGTTGGAAGACATCCGTGAATGGCTTATTTGTTAATTCAAAACAGGTAAGCGCGGGTGGGGTTAAACTGGAGCAGGGTAATATCATCACGATGGGCGATACCATTTTAAAAGTGATCGCGCTTTAGTAAAAACCGGTAACTAACCAGTTACTAACTACCTGCAATACCGTTTTCTTAATAGGTAAATATCATATTTGTATCAGCAAAAACACAATTATGGCTTCAACAATTCCGCAATCAAATACTACCCAAAAGTTTCAAAAAACGATGGGAGGCAGTATTAAATCTTTGTTTAGTCCGGGTACCCGCACCTACTTTATGTTGGAGCATAAATCCAAAACGGACAAACATAATTTGGGTGAGACGGCTAATTTTATGACCGATTATGTAGAGATCGGCCGGGGCAGTAATTACGCGGTGAATTTTGGTGACGATTGTAAAACGGTCAGCAGGCCACACGCCGCCATTGTAAGAAAACAAGATGACTGGATGCTTACACCGATATCAAAAACTAATCCGACACTTGTAAACGGCCATGCCATCACCAAAGACACCCTTTTAAGAAATGGTGATGAAATTCAATTATCTGCAGCGGGTCCAAAATTTTCCTTCCTTATTCCTGCTAATCCGAAAGTAAGCGGACTGAATTTTACGGTAAGGTTGAAAGCCGCCATGAATGAGGCGATCAGGCCATATAAAAAAACCATCATGCTGCTCTCACTGGTTTTTATCCTGTTGATTGGCGGCTTGTCTTATATCGCCGTTAGTCAGAACTTTAAACTCAATAATGTAATCGCAGAAGCCCAACGCGTTAATGAGGTATTTGCCGATAGCTTAAAAAGTTTCAACGCGTCGAATGAAGCGATTCAACAGCAATTAAAGAAAATCAAAGTAAATAATTATCAAAGGGTGGAGCAAAAGCCGCCCGTTGCCGGGAACAACGCCGCGCCAAGTGATGATAACGAAGCAGTGCCTGCAACTATTGAAAGTTTATTTCCGCATGTATATTTTATTCAAACAGACAGGATCGTGTACGAGATCGATGGAAAAACCACTGAAGTAGAAGCGAAGATATCGGGTACAGGTTTTTTGTTAAATGATGGAAGCTTCGTCACCGCCCGTCACGTGATAGAACCATGGTTGTTTAGCCAGGAAGATTTTTGGGCAAGCCTCAATCTGATATCCAATAATGGCGGGTCCGTGGTACATTATTTTACTGCCTTCTCACCCGACGGATCAAAGCTCACTTTTACCTCTAAAGATTTTAAACTGGATAACAGCAACGATGAATCAAAATCAGTAAATATAAAAGGCAACGATTTTATCGTCACTATTCCCAGCCTGCGGGATGGTTTTGATTGGGCCGTTAGTAAAACTAGCACGGGCAAAGGCTTATTGTTTGATAAAAGTTTATCCAATACGCTGCCCGTTTCCACTGAATTACAGATACTTGGTTATTCATTTGGGATCGGCGTAAACAGCGGCTCGGATATCAGGCCTACATACAATACCTGCAAGGTTTCCAGGTCGGGCCTGGATAAAGGGGTGATCGATATTTCCGACAGGAATTTCGATAGCGGGAACTCCGGCGGGCCCGTCTTTATGAAAAATAGCAAGGGCCAGTTCATTGTTGTAGGGATAGTTTCCGCAGGCAGGGAACAGCAAGGTTTTATTGTTCCGATAAGCAGTATTCAATAATCACTTAACTAAAGCGGCGATGAAATATAAGTTGATATATGTTATGTTCCTGGCATTTGCAACAATGAATGTTGCAGCGCAGAAAAAGCCGGATAAAAACCAAAAGGATATTGTTAAGGGGTTACAGGACCTGTTCTCGTCTGACCTTAAGTTTATCATGCAGGCCGTTGACAGTTCTGTATTTCTTATCCGCCAGGATTATACATTGATCGACAAAGACGGAAATGAGTATGGCAGAAATTCAGATGCCTTTTTCGGAAAAAAATATGCACTGGGCGTGCTGACCGACAGCGGGCTTTACACCACAGGCGACATTTTATCACCCTGGGAAAACGACAGGAATTTTGATAAATTTAAAAATAGCGACAGCCTGAAACCCCACCTTTCGAAAATATATTTTAAGCAGGCGAATGACAGGACCTTTGAGAAATCCGATTCAGGTCAATTTAGCACAACGGCAGATACTTCAGTAATCGTTTCACCTATCCCGGGTTCACGTCCTGCGATAGCGAGTTCTGCCGGTTTGGACACAGCAGGCTGGCTGGTGCTGGCAAATAATAATCAGGCAGACATAATGGATGACTCCGCCGTACTAAGCTTAACTATTTTGAAGCCAGTGATTGTAACAGAGCCATCAGGGAAAATGTACATCAGGAATTTAAGTGCAAAGGATGACCTGTTAGGCGGCATCTTTTATACTTCACAAATTTCTCTTGGTAAAATTTTATTTGCAGCGGCAGGGATATTAAAAAAGGACAATATGGGATGGTTTATCCAGCCCTTCGCTACAAAATCGGCCCCTGCAAAAACAGATGACAATATGCTTAATCCTGTAAAAAAAGGAGCAAGTGCAAAAGTAAAAAGAGGGGATAAACACAAGACGCAATAATCTTTTAATATAAAACAATGGCTACAAATAATATAATGCTGGAGGTCGCAGCGAAAACAAACACGGGTATGGTGCGTGAGGCCAATGAAGACAATTTTGTCGTCACCCGGGATTGCACGCAGGAAGTGTGGATCGTACCCAAAGAGTCTTATGTAAATTCGGACGCGGGCACCGTGCTGGTAGTTGCAGACGGAATGGGCGGATTGAATGCGGGTGAAGTTGCTTCAAAGATAGCGGTCGACAGTATGAAGGAAGAACTGACTAAACTTAGATCAACTGCGATTGAAGATAAAAATATAAAGTCGTTGCTGACCAATGCGATAATTAACGCGCATAAAAAAATTGCGAAAACAGGCAAGGACGACCCGGAGACGGAGGGTATGGGTTCCACGATTGTAGTGGCCTGGATCAACGACGATAAGGCACATATAGGATGGGTAGGGGATAGCAGGTGTTATGTATGCAGGAATGGTAAGTTAATGCAATTATCAAAAGATCATTCCTACGTGCAATCGCTGATAGACAAAGGAGAGTTAACCAGGGAGCAGGCTTTTTTACACCCGGAAAGTAATATCATTATGCAAAGCCTGGGGGATTCCGATCACGCTCCTAAACCAGACTACATCGCTTTTTCTTTAGCAAACGATGACGTGTTGGTGCTTTGTTCAGATGGCTTGAATTCGATGGTGCGGGATGATGTAATTGAAAAGATTGTTGACGAAAATAAAAGCCTGGCGGATGGCACGCAAATGCTGATAGATGAAGCAAACCACGAAGGGGGGCACGATAACATCACTGTTTTGATGGCCAAAGTGATCAATGGCGCCAATAATAATTTACCGGTGCAGAAAATAACAGCTGAAACTGAAATAAGTGATTCAAAAATACAGCGTCACCCGG
>JBDSLD010000169.1:0-15361 GCA_039916545.1 Ferruginibacter sp. | reverse complement strand
AAGGAGGAGGCATGGGTAGGGACCTCTGTTGGCCTTTTCCGGGTAAAGGGAAATGACTGCGGTTTTGCCATTCTCTCCGGTTGTTACCTGAATATATTATTACATCTATCGCTCAGCAAAATGATACTATCTGGGTTGGTACCAGGGGAGACGGATTGTTTTGCATCGATAGGATCACGGGCCAGGTATTGAAGGTTTTCACAAAAAATAACGGTTTACCGGATGATGTTATTTATGGGATACTGAATGATAAAAAAGGAAAAATTTGGTTTAGTACCAATAAGGGCATTTCTTTTTATAACATTGTGCAGGCAACGGGGCAAGGCACCTTTAATCACTATACCCGGCAATACGGTCTGCAGCATGATGAATTCAATATAGGGGCTTATAGTTATGAGGATAAAGATTGATCCCGACAGGATGTATTTCGGTGGTGTAAACGGCTTTAATTTATTTTTTCCTGAGCAGGTTACTATCAGGAACAAAACTTACAACGCCTGCCTGTTATTTTATGGAGAAAATAAGGTTCCCAGGGAATCTCTGCCTGAAGTTTACAAATTTGACGGCGGGAATTATTCGGTTAACCCGATGGAGGACTATACGAAAATAAATGTCCGGCTTTTTGATTACCAGGACCCGGTAAACAACAAATATAAATACCGGGTCAATACGGCTGAACTTAGCAATGAGCAATCAACGAGGGAAAGCATCATTATTCCCCGCAGTGATCTGCACTTATTCGGTAAAAATACAACGAAGTCAAGCGGAAATAAGGGTCAGGCATTTTAAACGTACAATATCGCAGCTTGCTGACCGGGAAGCTGCGATACGCTAATTTTACCAGTGGTTATTGCCTAAAAATAATATCCCTTATTTTTTCAATACTTTCTGACTCTCCTGGATCCCAGTAACAGGTATGTGATAAAAATGGGAGTTTGTCATGAGTCTTAGATCTGAGTTCGATATCTTCTATTCCTTTTCCGAAACTTTGCGGCATAGGGCCCCCTACGAAATCGTTTTTGAACCATAGGTTGGTCCATCGGGTAAATGCGAAAGGTGCAGCATGATGTAGCACTTTCAACTTTCTTTTTGGATCACCCTCAAAATTAAATATTTCGTTATAGCTGATTACTTGCTGCGCTTCCAATGAAGGCGGACAAGTCGGAAACAATCTTTCTTTTTTCATTGCTGCAAGTCCTTCCTTTCCTTTAGCCATCAGTAATTGTGCATGAGCCAGCGGACTGCCGAGTGTAATAAAATCGGTGATACGCCAGGGGTTTCCGGCCGCAACAGATGCATCCATTAAGTCTGATTGCAGTTGCTGGAAAGCAGCCAGCTGCTCAGACTTTAATTGTTCATCCTGTATGTTATTTAATTCTTTTACTTTCTCCTGCATCTCACGCAACTTGATTTGTTGCTCCTCGCTAAACTTATCAAACTTATTGTGGTAACTGCTCCATAATATTGTCATTAAATCGTACGCGATGACCGATCCAAGACTATGTGATACTATTACGATCCTTTTGTAGGGATGACCGGCTGGTTTATCTCCAACCTGTTCGCCATGTAATTTGCGTAGTAACGCGATACCCTCCTGCCGTATGCGCTGCCGGTTAATAATATTACCCGGCTTGGCGGTAAAATAGCGGGCAGCGTCTCCAATAAAATTGATGGATACACTGCTAATAAAATATCGGATCACTTTCAGTATCATATACACTGAACCTGCCCCCGCAGCAAGAAAAGCAGCCCAATATGTTTTTACAAACGGTACGAAAATCAGCAGCAAGATTATAGCAATCGGAATCAGTAGGATGACTAATAATAATGTAGTGTGCAGTCCCCGAAGCCTCGGAGGCACATTTTTATATCCTAAAAATATGCTGGCTATCCAACTCAGTACATCGTTCAATTTTGTATCTCTTATCTGGTGCGCCCAATAATATTCGTAAAAGTCAGTCTTCATCCTGGTCTTGTCTTTATCCCGGGGAATTGTTATCCGGCGTAGGTCAAATAACTCCGAAAGGCTATCCGGCTTTACATAAAATTTTTCCTTAACACCGAATTCGTTATGTTCAGGTGCGGGAATAATTGATTCGGCAAATGTCCGCAGGGTAGCCATGGGCTCCTGTTCACCAATACCATGAATAATAACGACAGCAAGCCTGTCGGAGTCCGGAGTCAAAGAATTCATATTTACTTTTTTACTGAATAGTGTTTAGTGAGGTATTACAATTTAAATAAATAATTATAGCGCAGCAAAAAAAGAAAAAAATATGGGAATAATTGGAATGGCTTGCGGGAAATTACTTGTTTTTCAGGCCAGCGTAAAAAATACCTGCTTGTTCTTAAAATACAAGTAGTTTTTTGAAATGGGAACAGCAATGGCTCATTAATATTTTTTTGGCGAAGTTAATGCGCTATTTTTTTGAGTTAGATTAAAAAATAGCAACCTGCTTCCTCTAAAATACTGCTTGTCGTTAAAAAATAGTTGAATGCGCTCCAATAGATAAATTCACTGAATATTCCTGTTACTCCTATATTATTATATTTACATCACTCAAATTATAAGGTGATCTGCAACCCCTTGGTTATTACAAGTAAATGTGGCGTAAATGATCATTAAAAATAGCCCTTCCGGATCGCAGCTCATTAAATCTTTATAGCTTTAAATATTTTATATTGTGTTTCTACAACGGCCCTATTAAAACCATGAGCAGTTTTTGGCAATAAAAAATATTTCTTTCCTGGGGCTTTAATATTGTCGAAATATTTTTTTGTTTTCTCTTTCGGCGTTAAGAGGTCTTCACTGCCCTGGATTAAATATACCGGCATTTTAAAATCAACATTATCTTTCAAGAGATCGATTTTTGCACTCATTGATTTAACACCCAATTGTTTGTCGCCGGCAAAATTGACGAACGAATAATCATCGCCGTCACTTCTGTTTTGATTGTCTTTCGGGTTGTCGTATGCTGCATCTTCTACAAACCAGGAAGCGGGAGCGGGTGTTGACTTCGCACGTTCATATTTTTTTACAATTCTCATCAGCCGGCCTACATATTTAGCTTTATCATAAGGTGGTTTACCAATAGAATTTAATGTGGCCAGGGAGGCAGTATCATTTATTTTTTTCGCCCTTTGATAAACTTTGTTATAAAGTGCCAGGTCGATCCCCGTATCTACAATTTGTGAATGGCCCACATAAGCATAAAAAAGTATCGGCTGTTTTGTAGCCATTTTTACTCCAAGCGCAGAGCCCCAGGAAGTCCCGAAAAGTATAAGTTTTTGTTTCCGCAAATGTTTCAACAGGTATTCGGATAACTCAATTCCGTCTTCAGTCATCTGTTCAAGCGTTAAGGGATTTGCTTCCAGGTACCTGGGTGTTAATTCTTCCGGGGCATTGCTCCCATAAGTTTTGCCGGCACCCCGTTGGTCCCATTGGACTATAATAAAATCTTTCTCCCAATTTTTATAAAGCGTATTTGAATATGGACTCATCGGGCTACCCGGCCCGCCATGAATAAACAAAACGATAGGTTTGGTGCTGTCGCCATGTATGGTGACCCATTGCTCAATCCCGTTTATAGAAATAAAGTTTTCTTCCTGGATTATATTTTTTAAGGCTATTTCTTTTTTTGTATTCACCTGGGCATCTACCGATACCGATACCGAAATGAACAACATAAATATCTTCACCTGTAACAGGGTAGCCTTGTAAATATTGTCAATGCTCATACAGATTATTATTTCCGCGTAAGATATTAAGTAATAACGAATATAGCCGGAAGGCAAAAGATGTTTTGTCTCCAAACTTGCCAGTATCGGCTATTAGTTGGCTTCGGGATGCATTTTTTTTAAGCCATCGTCGCTAAGCTGTTCTAAAACTTTTTACGGAAGTTTGATAAAGCCTTTACAGATTGAAAGCTAACTGTTAAAAACAGTATTGTCAGTGCTACAAGAAGTAGTAATTATAAATTAACCAATTTCCCTGAAGAAATTTTTTATATCACCTGCTAATAATTTAGGTTGTTCCATTGCAGCAAAATGGCCACCAGCGGGCATTTTCGTCCATCGCTGAATATTATAACCCATTTCGATATAGGAGCGCGGAGGCGTTGGCAATTCCTTTGGAAAATCTGCGAAGCCAACCGGTATTTTTACAAAATCATATTCATTAAATACCAATGGCCGTTTGCTATTTTCATTATAAATACGAATGGACGAGTGAATAGTTTGCGTAAGCCAGTACAATGTAATATTTCCAAGCAATTCATCCTTCGTAAATACATTTTCGATGTGACTGTCGTTATCACTCCAGCTGTTAAATTTTTCTAATATCCAGGCGCACAATCCTACTGGTGAATCATTTAAGCCATAAGCAATCGTCATGGGCTTTGTGCTGTGCAGGTATGAATAGGCGCTTTCTTTGGCTAACCAATTAGCAGCAAGTTTTTGGAATTCAATTACTTCGTCCGGAAGTTGTTCGCCATCTTTGAGATACGGTTTATATGATCCCGGAATATAATTAAGGTGTAAGCCGGTTACATTGTCCGGATACTTTAGGGATAGCCAGGTGCTGATGCCTGCGCCTATGTCTCCGCCCTGTGCCCCATAATTTTTGTAACCCAATCCATTCATCAGCTTGTTCCACAGATCAGCAATAAAAGCACTGTTACATCCGGGTTCTGTTACGGAACCAGAAAAGCCAAAGCCGATGACTGATGGGATAACCAGGTGGAAAGAAAAATCATTTTCGTTTGTCAGCAACGGAATAAGTTTCATCATTTCAATAAATGAGCCCGGCCATCCATGAGTGATGATCAAAGGAGTAGCTTTTTCAGCCTTACTTTTTATATGTAGAAAGTGGATCTTATAACCGTCAATAGTTGCTATAAAATTTGGGTAAGAATTTATTTCTGCTTCCACCTTTCTCCAGTCAAAGTGATTGAGCCAATAGCCGGTCAACTCTTTCATGTAGGAAAGGTTAGTGCCGTAGTTCCAACCCGAATCAATTATCTCATCAGGCCAACGGGTATTTCTCAGCCTTACTTTTAAATCATTTAAAAGGTGTTGAGGTATATTTGCTAAAAATGGTTCTATCATATTTCTTGTTCAATATTTTACAGCCTGTGATCAATAGGCGAAGATACTTGCCTGTGCATTGTATTTCGATTTAATTACTTTTCGCCCTACAATGATAAATAGGCAGCAATATTACCTGCGCCATTTAAAGTATTTTTTACGATTAGGAGATTAGCCACGATCTTATCTTTTTAAAGCTTTTAGTGAGCAGCTCCGGCGAATAGTTTTCTTCCAAAAGAGTTTTTCCTTGTCCGCTTTGAAAGAATACTTTAAACAGCCTGGCTGCTGAAATATATTTGATGAAAACCATTCTGTTTTCACACCTGGCTGCAAAGGTGTCAAACAATGATAACCCTAAGGCTTCATGTGAATTGCCCGGGGAAAAATATTTCACAAAACCCTTCCGTATTCAACTGCGTTATTAAGTCTAAGATAGGCTGCTGGTCCCATTCATGTTTATCGACCAGTTCGCGATAAAATCACCTTTTCTTTCCACAATGCTGCTCTTTTCATACACCAGTAAAAAATTAAAATTTAAGTAAATGTATATTGCTGATAGCACGTGTACGAGATTTGTGTAGGCTTTATATTTTTGTATAGAGCCAATTTGTAAAGTCCATTATGCTGTAAAATAATTGATCAGGGTTTAATTCTTTCAAAGTTTCAGGATCTGTTGTATCTGCCCAGGCAGCAGCAATAACAGGGATACCAACCTTTCTGCTTGCAATGATATCGCTGGGTGCATCACCTACATAAATAAATTCATCTTTTTTTATCCCTGGTAATGAGTCTGAAATTATCTGAATTCCTTCTGCCTTTCTCGGCCCGCCTAGCAAGCCAGTCTCTATGAATTTAAAAAAATGAGTTAGGTTAAACTTCTCTAAGGAAATATGAGTACTATATTTTCCTTTGCCCGTTACCATTGCAATATGAACCTGTTTATTTTTCAGCGTGGTTAGCAAATCTTCAACTCCGTCGAACGCTGTGGGGCAGGTGTCATGCAGCATTTCATAAAAGTATAAATAGTCGGCAACTCCTTTTTCGTAATGATCGGGCGCCAGCGCCATTATGGTACCTTCTTCTGAGGGGCCGAAGGTAGCAATGATTTCAGTGTCGGAAATAGACCGGTGTACAAGCGGTTCGATAGATTGGCGAAATGCCTGGATACAGAGGGGTAAAGTGTTAGCTAATGTTCCGTCAAGATCAAAAATTACAGCTTTTATCTTTTTCATAATAAGTGATCTTGCCGGTTAAGATCAAAGTAAAGTTTTAGTTAAAGTAAAACGAAGCAATAAAGACGTCTGATATTGCAGCAGTTTTCCTCAATCGTACTGACAACTATCATCACTTGAATTCACAAGGTATCTGGCAAGCGCTGGTATCAGCGTAATATATACTTTGGTGTGTCGTATTTGTCATGATATAACCGTCATTATAATATTTACAACGGTACGTGGTATTGGGGGTAACTGCAATACCCGCAACATGAATGGAAAACTTTCCAGCTGATTGGGAATAAGGATCTGTATCAAATACCGGTGAGACTGTTATCGCTGATTCACTGACAAATCCTCCGGGATTGAGTGGCCCAAAGTGCATCGTATCGCCTGTATTACAAACCCTGCTGGTAAAGCCGTTTCCACACCTTAAATTATTTGCAGAATCAAATTTTACATACATAAATATACCTGGCGGAAGAGATAACCTGTTCAAAAAGGAAGCGCCGTTAGAGGGAAACAATTTATCGACATAATAACTTTCCAGTATTGTATCAATCGCAATAATTTTTGATAAAGTCAACCGGCTATCATAGTTAGCAATCTGGCTGACGGTAAAATTTAATTGATTCCCATAAATAGTTTCTCTGGAAAGTGTAATGATATAGGCCCTTACAAAATACTCGGTTGAACAGTTTAGGTTTGTCATGTAAAAGGAATGGGTGACGGTATCTCCATTTACAAAAGCCTTGGTTGAGAGGTCAGTAGATGGTGCGGTCGCAGTGCCCCACACAATACCTTCCTCAATGATAGTTGTAGTGTCTTGATTGGTAATTGCAAATCCGGAAATCGCTGTTTCATTAGCAATTGCTGTTACGGCTAAAGTTTGAACCGCCGGAAGGGTTGGTTCAGCTGGCTTTGCTGGATTTGAGGTCTTTTTACAGGATAATTGCAAGAGAATCCCTGCAGATATTAATAGTGTTAAAGACTGTTTCATAGTAGTCAATTAAATAGTCAAGGGGATCTGCTAAAATTACAATGCCTTAAATTGAAGCCGTGTTGGTTGTAGTCTATTTCCACCGCCATGTTAAGTCGTCAATAAAATGAACCGACAATTTACCACAAATACTTTTAAATTCCTGCCGCAACTGTTCGATGTTACCGGGTTTTTGTTTGGGAATGACTAAATGCCCGCCCGTTTTCATTTTTACATAGAAATAATTACTTGTCTCTGTTATATTTTCAACTTCCTGTAAATTAATTTTTGATTCTCCCGTTATGTCAATGGTCTCGATATACTGCTCTGTAAAATTGATAGTTGTAGTTTTTCCAAATCTGTTTTTGTAGGTATCTGCGATAAATCTTTGGTAATGTTTTTTATAATAGGATTTTTGATAGAGCGGGAAAAAGCACAAAAAGATTATTCCGAAAATTAAACAGTAATATGTCATAACAATGTTACCGCTTTGATAGAACATTAAGCCGATCAACAGAATTGCGATAGAGTATACCAGCCATGTCTTTACGCGCTGTCGTTTTATTCTCGCGGTTTTAGAAGCAATGAATAACTGGGATTGTAAAAGGTCATTTTCAGTCAAGGTGAAGGTAAAGGTCATAGTCAATTTTAATCTCTCAATCACACTCATATATATATGTATCAGGTGCAAAAATGTGATGGAAGCGGTAACTTAGATACAAAATACTAAATATCAGGTAGATTCGGTACACCGGGAAACAATTATCAATCACGGTATTATTGGATACCGGATTAATATTCCCACGCAGTACCAACTTCTTTGGCCAGGCTCAAAATGTAGTTCTTAATTTATGCATCCATTAAAAAGCAATTTGAACATTTTAATAAGAAAACAGCTTGGAACTAAAGATGATTACCAATAACTTTGGACCACACTATTATTTTAACATTGCTAAATACAGTTGAATAAAATTGCCATTGTATTACAGTCATTTACATACATATTTAAATGATTACACAACCATGACAGTACATAACAGGTAATAAATCAGCTATATTTATCTTCATTTTAAAGATGCTTGTTTTATAATGAACTTTAATAAACCATTATTCTATATGAAATTGAACCAGTTTCAACCTGTAAAAATTCTCCTCGTATTTGTCTGCTTTATCGCCTTGGTAAGTTCATGTAACCAGCCCGGTTCTACTGCGAAGGAATCGGATGTTAAGGGCGATCCCAAAATTGACAAGCTTAAGCTTCCGACAGGCTTTCACGCTGAACATTTATATAGCCCCGGCGAAAACGACCAGGGTTCCTGGGTTGCCATGACCTTTGATAATAAAGGTCGCATGATTGCCTGTGATCAATACGGTTATCTATACCGTGTTACAATTCCCCCGGTAGGTTCGGATACAGCTACCAGCAAAGTAAAAGTTGAAAAACTGGAAATTAAAATTGCCGGTGATACCAATAAAATGAAGATTGGTTTTGCGCATGGGTTACTGTACGCATTTAATAGTTTATATGTGATGGTAAATGATGAAGGGGATACCTCACTCACCAGGAGGAGCGGTCTTTACCGGGTTCAGGATACCGACAATGATGACCAATACGATAAGATCACATTAATTAAAAGATTGAATGGCGAGGGAGAGCACGGGCCTCATACAGCAATTTTATCTCCCGATAAAAATTCACTTTATATCATTGCTGGAAATTTTACAGATATCCCCAAAGTGGATGTTTATAAATCCGGTGCCGAGCGTGTAATCGATAACCTCTTACCATTAATCAGGGACCCCAACGGACATGACAACACAGTTAATACGCATGGCGGATGGATTGCTCACACAGATTCAATAGGAAGTAAATGGGAATTGATAGCCTCAGGATTTCGCAATCCTTTCGATCTTACATTCAATGATGCCGGTGATCTTTTCACCTATGATTCAGATATGGAATGGGATTTTGGCTCACCCTGGTATCGCCCTACCCGCATTTGCCATGTAGCAAGCGGCGGAGAATTCGGATGGCGCCCGGGCACAGACAAATGGTCACCCGCCAATGCAGACGGATTACCACCTGTAATAAATGTCGGACAAGGTTCACCTACCAGTTTTTTCAGCGGCCACAATGCACATTTTCCTGAAAAATACCGCAAGTCATTGTTCGCTTTTGACTGGAGCTTCGGAATCATTTACGCCATTCACCTGGAACCCGATGGTGCTTCTTACAAAGCGAAGGGCGAAGAATTTGTTTCCGGCTCACCATTGCCTTTAACAGATGGTTTGATCGGGCCTGATGGCGCGCTTTATTTTCTTACCGGTGGTCGCAGAATTGAATCTGATCTCTATCGTGTTTATTATGGAGATAATGCAGCGAGTACAGAAAAGTTGCCTGAAGTGGTGCTTAACGAAGAACAAAAAATTCGCAGGAAGCTGGAAGAATACCACGGACAGGTAAAAGCAGGTGCAGTAGATTTTGCCTGGCCTTACCTAAACCATAGTGACAGATTTATCCGTTTCGCTGCGCGGATAGCAATTGAGAACCAGCCTATAAGTCAATGGCAGGCAAGGGCCCTCGCTGAAAAGGACCCGGTAATTTTAACACAGGCGGTTATTGCGCTGGCGCGGATGGGCAGCAAGAGTTTAGATGGTCCTGCACTTAAAGCATTGATGACTGTCGATTATTCAAAACTCACAGAAACACAGCAGCTTGATCTCGGCCGCGCTTTTGAATTGGTATTGTCCCGCCTGGGATTGCCTGACGCCAACCTGAAATCGCAGGTCGCGGCTTATTTAAATCCGCAGTATCCTGCCAAAACAAATGACCTGAACCGGCAGCTAAGTAAGGTGCTACTTTATATCGAGGCACCGCAAGCGGTCGAAAAAACCATTGCATTAATGGCATCTGCAAAAGATGACAATACAGGGCAAAATACGATCACCCAATCATCCGATCTCATTCTTCGGAATCCACAGTACGGAACAGATATTGCCACCACGCTTTCTAATGTACCACCTGGTCAGCAAACATTTTATGCAACCGCATTGAGCCAGTCTAAAACAGGATGGACGCCAGAACTGCAGAACAAATATTTTAAATGGTTTGCAGGAGCGTTCAAATATAAGGGCGGACACAGTTTTGTAGGCTTCATTGACAGGGCCCGTAAAAATGCACTTGCCAATGTAGAGAAAGATCGCTTCGCTTATTTTAATACCCTTTCAGGAGATTCTTTAGTTGGAAAATCAGGAAATAGTTTGGTAGACGCCATTCAACAGCCTAAGGGTCCCGGTCGCAACTGGACAATGGAAGAGGCTGTGCCAATCGCGGACAGTGGAATTACTAACCGCAACATTGAGCAGGGGAAAGCAATGTTTGCCGCTTCGCTATGTATCTCCTGCCACATGATGAATGGCGAAGGTGGTGTTGCCGGTCCGGATCTAAGTCAATTAGGTACCCGCTTTTCTTACAAGGACATGCTCGATGCGATCATTAATCCAAACAAAACAATTTCGGATCAATATGGAGCTACAGTTTTTTATCTTAAAGAAGGAGGCTCTGTGCTAGGCCGCATGATCAGCCAGGACAATGATAAGTATGTCATTTCCCAAAATCCTTTTGCGCCACTTACAACGCGGGAGATCCTGAAGGCAGACGTAGTACGCACCAGGGTATCAGAAATATCTCCGATGCTTCCCGGTATGATCAACAGGTTAAATCCGGATGAATTGAAGGACCTGCTATTCTATCTTAAATCAGGAGGAAAGAAACAGTAAGATGAAAGCAGGTAATTCTGCTGGAAAAATGGGTAAATTCATTTTTCAGAATGCACGGATCCTTTGATTTATAGGTTGTGACGATGATGATAAACATTAGACGGCATGGGAAATTATTAAGGTGCCCGGATGAATTTAGATGGTTAGCTGTAGCCAAAAGCTCAATGGCAACGATTGCATCATTTGAAAGGCCGATCTTAACTCAATAATAAAAGAAAAATAATTTGATGTCCTATAGCTGGCAAGACAAGATATCAAATCCTGCGCAACTGGGCGGTATCGAAACATCGGTATTAGATAATGGTCTCGGCCGGGGAACCCGCATAGCCTGGATCAACACAGGCGCCGGCCTTCGTTACAAAGTGGTGATCGACCGGGGAATGGATATTGCAGATGCATTCTATAACCAACACAGCCTGGCCTGGCTAAGCAATGTAGGGATAACTGCCCCGGAACGGTTTTCAAATAAGGGTTTGGATTGGCTCAGGACATTTGGTGGTGGGTTACTTACCACCTGCGGACTTACCCATGTGGGCGGACCGGAAAGTGATGGAAATGGAGACCGCGGCCTTCATGATCAGATCAGCAACCTTCCTGCTGAAATCGAATCAATTATTCAGCCTGATCCTGTTTCCGGTAAAATGGAAATGAGCATAACGGGCAAAATAAGACAGGCCCAGGTATTCGGCCCCAGCCTTGAATTAAAAAGGACAATATCTGCCACCCTCGGAAAATCATCCATACGAATCCATGACGAGGTTACCAACCAGTCCAACACCCCCGCGCCTCATATGCTCTTGTATCACCTGAATTTTGGCTGGCCGCTGGTTGATGAAGGTACTGATCTATACTGGCAGGGAGACTGGCAGGCAGGTGGCGGTGCAAATGACATCATATTTAACGATAAAAATGATTTTCGTAAATGCCCTTCACCAATAGCGGAACATACAGGAAGCGGTGAGGCAGTAGCCTTTATAAATATAAAACCAGGCAGCGCTGGCGAGTGTACCTGCGGCCTTCATAATACTCAAATAGGCATTGCGCTTGCAATACGATTTCAGAAAGAACAATTACCCTGGTTAATAAACTGGCAACACTGGGGGAAAGGCGAATATGTCACCGCTCTTGAGCCGGCTACAAATCCTCCGATCGGGCAGATGAAGGCAAGAGAACAGCAACAATTAATCCTGGTACCACCCGGGGAAAAAAGAATGTATGATCTTGAGATTGAGGTATTGAGCCAGGAAGAAAAGATCAATGAATTTATAAAGCACACGTCGATCAGTAAATAAACAACTATATGGAAAAAACAAAAATAACAACGATTGCAAAAAAGGCATTGGAACAGGGACAAGGGATCTTACGTTTGGCTCCCACCTGGGTGCCACGATCATTTTGTGTTCCGGGACGGAGAATTAAATTGCATCCTGATGATTATTATGTATTGGGCGGACAGCGTGGCGGTATCGATGAACGCTGGCTTTCTTCCACAACGCCTGCAAAAAACGGCCCTTTAACCGGAGAAAACGAAGGGTTGAGCAAGGTAGTTGTTGGTGATGGAGCAGACGAAGTGCAAATATTATTAAAGGATGCGATCGATGAATTAAAAGGTGAACTGATCGGCGAAAGGTTATGGAGCGAACACGAAAGCTGGCCAATGTATTCCAAGTTTTTTGATAATATGGGGCCACTGCCGCACCACATTCATCACAACGATGAACATGCGGCTTTGATCGGTCAAAAAGGGAAACCGGAAGCGTACTATTTCCCTCCGCAGTTAAATAACCATGGAGGCGATTTCCCTTATACTTTTTTTGGCATTGCGCCAGGCACTACCAAAGAACAGATCCGGGAATGCCTGGTAAACTTCACCAAAGGCGATAATAAAATTACCAATTATTCACAGGCCTTTCGCCTCGAGCCGGGAACCGGGTGGGATGTTCCCCCGGGAATGTTACACGCCCCGGGAAGCATGTGCACCTACGAACCCCAAAAGGCGTCTGATGTATTCGCGATGTACCAATCATTAGTGAATGAAGCCATTATCCCGGAGGAACTATTATGGAATGGTACACCGGCAGACCGGATGGGAGATTTTGATCAATTGATGGAAGTGATCGATTGGGACCTCAATACCAATCCTAATATACTGGAAACACGTTTTATGAAACCTAAACCGGTAAGCACCAGCGATACAGCCGCAGCGGGTTATAGCGAAACATGGGTTTGTTATTTATCGGAAGCGTTCAGCGCAAAAGAACTGACCGTTTTTCCTGGACAAACAGTAACCATAAAAGACAATGCCGCATATGGGTTGATCATGATGCAGGGGCATGGCAAGTTAGGTGTTTGGGATGTTGAAACTCCTTCATTGATAAGGTATGGTCAGCTTACAAATGATGAGTTCTTCGTAAGTGAAAAAGCAGCGATAGCAGGCGTTACTATCACCAATGCTTCCAAAACAGATCCCATTGTAATGTTAAAACATTTTGGCCCTGGCAATCCCGATCTTGTTTTATAAAAGATTTCCTGATTTTAAAAGAGCCTGTTATTTGCCATCGGTATATTGTGTAGCAATTACAGTTACATTGAATATTGAGTCCGGTTATTGAGAATTTTTTGATTGATGCTTATATTCAATGTTATACTGTTACCCACACAGCGCCATTCGATGATCTTAAATTTCTTAAAATAAAAACGATATGCCAGAAAATAATTATCCAAAAATTCACAATGCAACCTGGCCCGGTATTGTAGGAAAAGGGCTCGGTTCTGAACCACCCATTTCTTTTGATGACATGCTTTCCATGACTGCTGCGGCAGAAGTAAACGGGGTTAAATTTGATGGGGTAGACCTTGGACTTTTAGACCCGCATATCAGCATTGACAGTTCCGATGACGATATTAAAAAGCTGGTAGAAAAAGTCGGATCTTATAATTTAAAGATTGGCAGCCTGGTGGCGCCTATCTGGGGTGGTCCTGCTATGGGTAGTAAAGAAGAAAGGACACAGTTTGTGGAGATGGTCCGCAAATCATGCCTGTTCGGACAGAAGTTGCGGGAGCACGGTATCCGGCCCCATGGAGTGATCCGGATCGATTCTGCAAGTTCACCCCAAAGCTGGGCGCTTGATCCAATTAATAATACCAAGTTGATTGCGCAGACCTTCAGGGAAGCATGCGATGTAGCTGCAGAATTCGACGAAAAACTGGCAGCAGAAGGTGAGATATGCTGGGGCGGTATGCACAGCTGGAAAACGATGATCGATACACTCGAGGCCGTTGACAGGCCGAATATGGGTTTCCAGGCTGATATGTCGCACACGTTATTATACCTCCTTGGGTATAACCGCCCGGAAGACCGGATCCTGCCGGAAAACTTTGACTGGAAAGACCGGGATGCATTGAAGGAAGGTCTCGTAACAATTACCAATGCACTTCGCCCTTATACATTTGATTTTCACGTTGCGCAAAATGACGGGACGGTTTTTGGGTCCGGCTCACACGATAAAACAGGGCGGCATTGCCTGCCAACCGACCCCAATGGTAAACTGGATATAGCCCATGATGCGGGTTACTGGTTACGTGATGAAAAGGGCGAACTCACCAAAGCTTTTAAACATATTTGCTGGGATGGATGTATGTTCCCGAATGATACGTTGAATCGCCAACAAACCTGGAACGATATCCTGGCGACAATGATCAAGGTAAGAGAACTACATGGCTGGTACGAAGCTGAATAATTAAAGGCGAATCATTGGTTCAGAGGCTCGAACATTTAAAATGCATTTCGACCCGATTAAATATTTTTAAGGCAGGCTGTTAGGCGACAACGCCTGCCAACGCGATCTGCTTAATAAAAAATACGATGACAAATAAAAAGAAACTACGAATTGGTCTGATCGGTTGTGGCTTTATGGGCCGCACACATACCAACGGATATAAAAGGGTAGGAGATTTTTTTCCGGAATTGGAGTATCGCCCTGAACTGACAGCGGTTTGTTCCCGCCGGGAAGAAAAGGTAAAGGCGTTCGCCGATCAATGGGGATATCAATCAATCGAAACAGACTGGAAAAAAATAGTTGAAAGGGACGACATTGATGCCATTGATATTTGCACACCCAACGACATGCATGCGGACATTGCTATTGCCGCCGCGGCAGCAGGCAAAATGATATTGTGCGAAAAGCCATTGGCCCGCACTTTAGCAGAAGCGCAGCTAATGGTGGATGCTGTTGAAAAAGCCGGTGTGAATAACACGGTTTGGTATAATTACCGCAGGCTCCCCGCCGTTACGCTTGCCAAA
>JBDSLD010000168.1:0-13506 GCA_039916545.1 Ferruginibacter sp. | reverse complement strand
CTTTTTAAATCACTCCCGCTTGCGGCAGTATTTTTATCTGCCGTATTATATTCTCCACCGTATCACTGCTCATAATCGGGTATTCTTCAGCGATACTTACCCGTTTTTCGATATCCTGCTGTACACGGATATGCCCCCAAAAACTAAATATTTTATTACTGATCACCTGTTGAAAACCATTTACAAAACTGAGCGCCACGATCATGACCGCCACACTAATGGCTGTAGCACCAATGGCAAGCCGGATGATAAAGCGCGAGAAAGTATTTTGCCGGTTAAAAGCGATCCTTTTTGCAATAAAAGCTGATATATTCAATCGGCATAATTTTAGTATCTTTCAAAAGTAAATATTTTAGTAACTACATGTATCTTTTTAAATCAACGTGCCTTTTAACGGTTTGCCTCTCGCTTATCTTTTCTCTTTACGCACAACGAAATACCAGCCCGGAAGGCATCTTTAAAACAAATATCAAGGCCGTGCGCTTCCATGCCTATGGCGATCAGCAGTCCATGCCTGTGTACAAAATTAACAGCAGCGACCGTTTGGAGCTCAATTTCGACGACCTGGATGCGAACGTAAAAAATTATTATTACACCTACCAGTTATGTGATTTTGACTGGAAGCCTGTGCAATTGAGCCCCTTCGATTATATCAAGGGATTCACCCAGACACGGATCAGCAATTACCGTTACTCGTCCATTGCTTTTACACGCTATACTCATTACCAGTTGATCTTGCCGGAGGCAAATTCTTTGCCTACGAAGAGCGGGAATTATTTATTAAAGGTCTTTTTAGATGGGGATACCAGCAAACTCGCTTTTACAAGGGCAATGCTGGTGCTTGACCTTAAGTCGTCTGTAGCGGCACAATTTATTCAGCCGTTTACGCCTCAATATTACAAATCACACCAACGTATAAAATTTACCGTAAACCTCGAAGGATTAAACACATTCAGCGCGAGCCAGCAGTTGAAAGTGCTGGTGCTGCAAAATAACCGCTGGGACAATGCGCAAGGCAGTGTGCCACCTACTTTTATAAGAGGAAATGCATTGGAATATAACCGCGAGGATAATTTTGTTTTCCCCGGCGGAAAGGAATGGCGCTGGCTCGACCTTCGCAGTTTCCGTCTGCAAAGCGAAAGAGTCGAAAGGGCCGAATATTTAAAAGATGCTACTAAAATTTTTGTAAAGCCTGATATTGACCTGACGAGCCAGCGATATATTTATTACCAGGACCTGAATGGTTTATACCAGGTAACAACTTACGAATCGATCAATCCATATTGGCAGGGGGATTTTGCCACCGTGCAGTTCAGTTTTGCAACGCCCACAAGACAGCCTTACGCGGGTAAGGACCTGTATCTATTTGGACAGTTAACCGATTACAAATTGAATGATGCTTCCAGGATGAATTTTAACACGGAAAAAGGCATGTATGAGGGAACGCAGTTCCTAAAACAGGGATATTACAGTTACGGCTACATGCTGGTGGATCAGGCTGATCCTTTAAAACGTATAGAAATGGAGGGTAACTATTGGGAAACGGAGAATAATTATACAATTTTAGTTTATTACAAAGGATTCTCCGATCAATATGATCAGCTAATCGGCATAGGTAAATTGGATACAAGAAGCGATAGGGCGGGGATCAATTTTTAATAAAAGCCCCTTTTTACCACCAATTCTGCAAGTAATTCTATTCTTTTAACCATGTACACACACCACCTGCAGGTGCCGGAATGATGCGGCCACGCATCGTCAAATTACCCCAACGGGCAATAAGCAAAGACAAGCCCGGTCCCCATGGGTGGACCGATTATAAAAAACGTCACCGAAAAATATTGGCCAACAATAAATAATCCTTTAAATATTGGCTAATTTTAAAATCGCTACCATATATTTGCAGCGGCAAGTCTTATACGGCCAGCTCCTGTTGAACTCCCCCAGGACCGGAAGGTAGCAAGGGTAGATGGTTGAGCGGTGCGATGTAAGTAACTTGCCATTTTTATGCCCTGTATTTTCTATCGGCGTCTTCCGATTTGCCTGAGATTCAATTGTCTTTTCGTCTTTGCTTCTTATTGTCCCTGCCGCCATTTATGATCTCATCAGCTGTTTTTAGCCGCTCGTCATTGGGTTTTTTCTTGATATACATGTCAAATTCTTTGAAAATGGACCGGTCATTTTTTAAAATTACTTTAACATTGACCTTTTCCTCTTTAAAGTTTTCGTCTATCCACAAACAATTGCCGGAAAATTTTCCGGCCGAGGCCGAGAAGATGAGATTAGTGCTGTCCAGTGGCAAATAGCTGCCATTCGATAATTTGCCGTCAATATTTATATAATTTTGAGTACCTTTTTTTAAGCTGTCAGTATAAAGGTTAATATAAATGCTGTCGATTTTTTGAGCCCTGGCAGAACCAAATGTACAGATCAATAAAAAAAGTATAAAATGCTTCAATAGTTTATTTTTGGTTGAAGTTGAAAATATTGTGCCAAAGCCCTGGATTAACGTTCATCATGTCCTGAAGTAACCAAGTTTCGAGGTTTTGCAATTTCCGGGGTCTTTCATGATCTAGAAAATTAGGCCAGGGTCAATAGAAAAATAATTATCATTTCTTAAGATAGTGTTAAGCGGACTTAAAGTTTACGCACCTGGCTTCAACAAGCAATAGCTTTACGCAGGAGTAGATCATAACAGTATCTTAAAAAAATTATAACACAACTTAATGCTAAAAAATATTTTCATATTAACATTTATGCTCGCCTCCTTTGTTTTGGCGACGGGTCAGCGGTCTTTTTATGTCAGTTCATCCGGGTTTGATACAAACGATGGCCTGACGCCTGCAAGGGCCTGGAAAAGCATCGAAAAAGTGAATGGTTCATTTAGAATGATGGGGCGGGGCGACCAGGTTTTATTTAAAACGGGCGATATATTTTACGGTACGCTTTTGCCAACCGTCAGTGGTGTTACATTCGGCGCTTATGGTAAGGGTGCAAAGCCAATAATAACTGGTCTTTCAAATATATCTTCCTGGATACCGGCCGGGAAAAATATCTGGGAAGCTATAGTACCGGATGGCTTGGCTACGTTGAACATGGTAGTGATCAACGGAATACCCTTGCCTGTTGGCAGGTATCCAAATGCCGGTACCACCAATGGTGGTTACCTGTCTTATGAAAATTATGTCAACAACGCGTCGATCACCGATAACAAATTGGCAGGCGCTCCCGACTGGACCGGCGGTCAGTTAGTGGTAAGACAGTCTGATTTTGTAATAAAACGATTGCCCATTACGCAACATACCGGCACCCAATTGTCTTTTACCGGCGAAACCCATCTTAATGCCAATTATGGTTACTTTATTCAAAATCATTTATCTGCATTGGATAAAAATGGCGAATGGTTATACGACGCTGTTGCGCACAAAATAAAAATGTTTTACGACAGTAAGCCGCCCAGGGTGCAGGTGGCCACGCTTGCCAATTTGGTTTCGATGATGTATAATGCCGGCAACCGGAAATCAAATATTATATTCAAAGGGATCGCTTTTAAAGGCTGTGAAGGGGTGATCATGAACCTTCAGTATGGGGATCAAATAACAGTGGATAATTGTGATTTTTCATATGCTGGTGTTGACGCGATCGATCACCGCAACATGAAATATTTCCAGGTAAATAATTGCGCCATTACGGATATTAACATGAATGGCATCCATGAAACCAATCCCGGAACGGGCGACCATATCACGATACAAAATAATTCTTTTAAGCGTATCGGTGTTAACCCGGGGATGGTCAGTAATAATAAAATGTATGCCGACCGCGATTTTACAGCTATCAATATTGGCGCCGGCAATTTGGTGATACAGGAGAATTCATTTGACAGTACCGGGTATGTTGCTATTTCCCTGTTGAAGAACAGGAACAATCAAATCGTGCGCAAAAACATAATCAGCAATTTTTGTTTTCTGTTAAATGATGGAGGAGCTATTTACAACTCGGGCCTACGGGACGATCCGCCTGCTTCAAATGTGGTGATCGATAGCAATATTATTTTTAAATCGGGCGATGCCTCATTGGGAACGACTTCTACCAACAAACATGTACGGGCAATTTACCTGGATGCAAGTTCCGCCTGGGTCAGCGTGCTCAACAATACCTTATTTAATGTGTTCGAAGGGATTTATATTTCGCAGGCACAGCATATAACCATAGCTGGGAATACAGTTTATGATGCGGGCCTTTATGAGTCTGGGCCCAGGCCGATATTTGCCGGTGCATTATCGATCAACGATGCTACCGAAGGCTACCAGCATACCATGAACAATATCATTAAGAACAACATCTTTGTCGCAAAAAATCCTAACCAGTTACTCTATCTGCATTGGGATAGTTTTAATGATGCCGATAGTGTCGGTATTATTGACAGTAATTATTATTTAAATCCTATGACTGACAACCCGCTATTTTTAACCAAGATTACACGCGCTTCTGTAAGACATCCTTATTCTTTAAGTGCATGGCAGGCGAAGTATCCTGGTTACGATAAGCATTCAAAGAGTGCGTCAATAAAATTGCCTGCTGCTAAAATTAATAGTTCCACCGGCAATGATTATGTAAGGTTTGAATACAATGCTACCAACCTGCCAAAGCAAATTTCCCTTGGTAAAACTCCGCTTAAAACAGTGAATGGGCAGCGTTATTCAGGCACCTATGAATTGCCACCTTTTAGCTCGGTGATATTTATACAGGATGTGGTGCAATAGGTTGGACATAAAGAAACCTGCTAATATGAAAGTGTGACCTATGGCATATATTTCAGAACTAATTCCTGCGCGCGAAAATAACTGTGATATAATTTAGGTTAGCTCTTTTCTGCAGCAGGGTTTCACGGTTCTTACTTTATACTTACCCGCTCCTGCTGTGAAAGCCCCGCTGGGACGTACTTGTGGGTTTTACAGTTTTATTCGCAAAGAGATAAATACTTTACGCCGCATAAGTCATTTCTAATTACAACATATTAAAGTGACTTATTGCTAATATTTTTTCCCAGCCTTCACCTTTGTAGTATCAGAAATCAGCAACTCCACCTTGTACCCGCCGGTATCGATAATGGCAGCCGGAAATATATTTTTCAACGCAGCGTAATCAGCATTCTTAATACCTGAATTGTACAGGTATAAATTTTTAAGTTTTGTTAATTTAAGTTGCTTTAATGCACCTGCCGTGATCTTTGTGCCGGAGAGGTTTAAATACCGTAATTCTCTTAGTGTAGTTAGTTGCTGCAGCCCTTTGCCGGTCAACAATGTATTTGAAATATTTAGTCTTGTCAGGTTCGTGAGTTGTGCAAGATCGGCAGCCAGATCATCTCCGGCATTGGTATTGTCTAACCTTAGCCAAACCAGTTGCTTTTTCAACTGCTGCAACAACCTGATATCCTTTACATCAACAATGGAATCCGTTACAAAATTTGCCGTTAGATAATTACTGTTTTGTGCCACCGGCAAAATTATAATTCCATTGGCCTTTAGCCGGGCAATGATTTTTTCATCTGCCTTTTCAACAACAGATAGCGGAAGATCGTCTGGCTCTTTTTTTATCAGCATCACAGGCTGTTGTAAAGCGGCCAGTATTGGTTTTATTTTTCCAGGTTGATCAAACTCTTTAACCTTTTTTGTAAAGTCGGCGCCATTGGTTATCCACCAATGCAGCAAAGCGATCTGGCTTTCTGTCGGTTGGGCTTTTTCTTTTGGTGGCATGTGTTTATCATTGTCGGTGGGCAGTAACAAACGCTTTATCATTTCACTCGCATCGGCATTGCCGGGTTGAAATATTTTACCGTTTTTACCACCTTTCATTAACTCACTGATCTCATCCATTCTTAAACCACCTTTTTGTTTGCCGGCGTTGTGACAGCCCTGGCATTTTGTTTGTAAAATAGGTTTCACCACATCATTGTACGCAACCGCTTCCTGTACATTTGCAATAGGTTTGATGGTCGTGTTGGCAGTAGAATCCTCCGAAAATATGTCTGTTAACGGCTTGGTTAGGTAGCCGGCACCATGTGTAAGCGAGCCGCCCAAATGACCGGTAATAAAGATCAGCAAAAGTAAACTGATGGAAAGGATCCGCTTGTTCACTGCAAAATCTTCATTGAGTACTTTCATGTATAATAAAAAGGAAATAAATAGCACACTTATCGCCATCCACATGTGCCAGTTCACCAGGTTCTTATCATAATCATCACTAATGGAAAGGAGATAACCGGTGATACAGGAAGCACCCGATGTTATAATCCCCCATAACAGAATGACGGGTACAGCAGGTTTCAAAGACTTATATTTTTCTTTCCGGGAAAGCCATTGCAACAATAAAGCAATGAGTAAAATACCTATGGGTAAGTGTACCAGCAGTGGATGAAAATGACCGATGAATGCTGTGATAGATAAAAACCTCAAGTGACTATTTTTTCTTTTTTAATTGTAATTTCCGGGGATTTGATTTTGAGATACGGGTGCTGATTTTTCAAAATAATATTTACATCATTGCAAATATCTTTTTTTAAACAACTGCATCATGTACACATTGATGGCCCATTGATCTCCCAATGGCTGGCGCGTGTAGGGTAAGGCGGGCATATAATCGGGTGGACCGAATTCTGTGAGCACGGTCAGTACTTCTCCCTTTTCTTTTTTGAGGGCCACTATTTTATCCCACCAGTTAAAATGCGCTTCCACTGCCTCTTTCCATTCAGGCGCACGCGGATCATTTACCTGCGGACCTTCCGGGTGACCGATCCGTGCATGGATATGGTCTGTATGTTGTAAAGCAAGTTCGAGTGTTTCCTGCTGGTCCTGTAGTAAGGTTTCACTTACATTGCACCAATGCGACACGTCGAATGTGATCCTGAGTTCCGGGATGGTTTCCAGGAATTTTTTTGCAACCGGTGCCGCAAAGAGCATCCGCGAACGATGCGTTTCATGATAGATCTTTATACCGGAACTTTTAGCAAGGGCAATGGTGTAATCAACAATTTTTTTGTTATCCCCATAAGAAAAATAGTCTTTACCGGAGTGACAATTTATATAAAGTGGAGTATGGAGCTTGTTAGACACCGCGGCTTCAATCATCTTTTTAAAACTGCTAAAATGGTCATTGAAATTACTTTCGTGGCCGGCGGTAAGAAACCCAACCTCGAGGCTATATTTTTTTAATGCGGTAAATAATTCATCCTGGTCCTTTTTTTCAAGCGGCCACCATATTTCAATGCCGTCATACCCTTCCTTTTTTACTTTGGCGCAATACTCATCCAATGTACCCTGGAAGCCCCAATTGGTTGCCAGTATTTTTAATTGAAAATTTGAATCCATCTTTTTAAATGTTTGGGATTTAGCAAATATATCCAGCGAGGAAAAAAGTAATGCAGTAGTTGCGGAAGTGGTATTGACGATAAATTTTCTTCGCTTCAAGATAAATATTTTATGACCGGTTAGGTATTCCTGATAATTACAATTTTATAATAACGAACATCGGATATTTGGTTAAAGACGGAACAGCAGCGTTCCAGGATAGGTAATTCCCATCGAAAAGTACAAGCATCCGGCATCCCAGTATCCAGCATCCCAGTACCAATATCCAGCCTCCCAGTATCCAGCCTCCCAGTATCCAGTATCCAGTATCCAGTATCCCAGTATCAGGCAATAATCTCACTAATCACCTTCCCCCTTGTATCGGTCAGGCGGAACGGTCGTCCCTGGAATTCATAGATCAGTTTTTCGTGATCAAAACCAAGTTGATTGAGTATGGTAGCCTGTATATCAAATGGTTCCACTTTACCACTTATGGCGCTGTAGCCAATCTCATCAGTTTCGCCATAACTGAAGCCTTTTTTTATTCCACCACCCGCCATCCAGATTGTAAATGCTTCAGTATGGTGGTCCCGGCCTTTATATGGATTTTGCTTGCCTTCGCGGTTCTCCATCATGGGGGTGCGACCAAACTCACCGCCCCATACAACCAATGTTTCTTCCAGTAAGCCACGCTGTTTCAAATCGAGGATCAACGCGGTAATTGATTTATCGACTTCCCTGCATTTATTGATAAAGCCTATATCGATCGCCAGGCTTTCATCCGTACCATGACTGTCCCAGCCCCAATCGAACAACTGCACAAAACGCACACCTTTTTCGACTAATTTCCTTGCCAGCAAAACGTTATTGGCAAAGCACGCCTCGCCGGGTTTTGTTCCGTACATGTCGTGGATATACTGAGGTTCTCCATTAATATTCATTACCTCAGGAGCTGAAATCTGCATCTTATACGCCATCTCGTACTGAGAAATACGTGATAAAATTTCGGGGTCGTTGTAGGTTTTATATTCCTGCTCATTTACTTCATTGATCGCATCGATCGAGGCCTTGCGCAAATCGCGGTTCATACCGTCGGGGTCTTTGATAAATAGCACCGGGTCGCCTTCGCTCCTGCATTGCACGCCCTGGTACACACTTGGTAAAAAGCCACTGCCCCATACACTTTTGCCGGCATCCGGATTTTTGCCACCACTCGTCAGCACGACAAACCCCGGGAGGTTTTGGTTCTCCGTACCCAAACCATAAGTGACCCAGGACCCTACGCTTGGCCTGCCCAATCTTGCAGATCCGGTATGCACCATCAGTTGTGCCGGGCCATGGTTGAACTGGTCGGTGGTGACCGCTTTTAAAAAACTTATTTCATCTACGATGCTGGCCAAATGCGGCATGTGCTCGCTCACGTATGCGCGCGACTCGCCATATTGTTCAAATTTTGCCTGTGGTCCCAGCATTTTTGGAACGCCCCGGATAAAGGCAAACCGCTTTCCTTCCAGCAAAGACGGCGGACAATTTTGTCCATCCATTTTCATCAGTTCAGGCTTGTAATCAAACAGCTCTAACTGCGATGGCGCGCCGGCCATGTGCAGGTAGATCACGCTTTTTGCTTTTCCTGCAAAATGAGGCAGTTTGGGCATAAGCGGGTGAGCAGGATCAAACACGACGCTGTTGCGGGAAGATTTGCTTTCGCAACCACCAAGCAAGGTACCTAGTGCCAATGCACCCAAACCCATGGCGCTTTCCTTCAAAAAGTGCCGGCGCGATTGCATCCTGATGACGGCCGCCTGCGCTTCCCTTACCAATCGTTGCTTATGTAATTCTTTTTGTGTCATGGAATTATTTAAGTTCACCAAAAGCTCAATTCTTTGTCAGCACTTCATCCAGGTTCAATATCACATTTGCCACTACTGTTAACGCGGCGGTTTCCGGATTGGTATGAAGCGATATAGCACCTGTCATGTCAGCAGTTTTTTTCGGATCCAGTTTAAATTGATCATATGCCTTTCTATACAACCCCATCAATGAGTTTAACTTTTTATCGTCAATGGCATGATTCGTAGCCAGCGTGTATGCGTAGCTGATTTGTTTGGCCGGATCTTTTTGCCCGTCACTTTGCATACGAACGGCCAGGTGCCTGGCCAGGTCGATGTAAACGGAATCATTCAAAGTAGTAAGCGCCTGCAACGGCGTATTGGTGCGTATGCGGCGAACGGTACACACTTCCCTGGAAACACCGTCGAAAGTGATCATAGATGGATATGCGGCCGAACGTTTCCAGTAAGTGTACAATGCCCGGCGGTACCTGTCTTCGCCGTCACTCATTTTCCATTCCGCGCCATTCCAGGGAGATAGCCAGATGCCTTTCGGCTGGTAAGGGAATACACTTGGACCATACATTTTATTGCTGATCATGCCGCTGATCACCAATGCCTGGTCACGGATCTGCTCTGATGATAAACGTACTCTTGCGCCCCGTGCATAGAATTTATTGTAAGGGTCCTGCTGTAATAATCCTGGCGATATTTTAGATTCCTGCCGGTAGGCGTTACTCATCACAATTTTTCGCACCAGTTTTTTTGTGCTCCATTTATCGCTGTTCATAAACTGGTAACTCAACCAATCCAGCAGTTCCATATGTGTAGGCAAACTTCCCTGTGTACCCATATCTTCCAACGTTTCAACAAGACCGGTACCAAATAATTGTTCCCATACCCGGTTGACCATTGTCCGCGATGTAAGCGGATTTTTTTTATCCGTCAGCCACATGGCCAGGCCCAGCCTGTTGCGGGGCATCGATGCAGGAAAGGCATTGAGCGAATGGGGAACATCGGGTTTTACCTCGTCACCTTTTACCAGCCAGTTGCCGCGTTCAAATACATAAGATGCCCGGTACATTTCAGCCGGGTTATCCAGCATTACCGGCGTGGTAGACACATCGGCGCCTGAAGTCAAGACAGCCCAAAATTTATCTTTAACTGCTCCGTATCCCTGTTTATCTTTTCCCGGCAGGTCCTGCGTAAAATAGAACCAGTCGAATATTGCACCATTGTCTTTTGGTGTTTTTAACTGGTCGTTATTGTAAGTAAAAAACAGGTCATGTATGCCGGTACCTGCAGCCAGTTCTGATTTGGTAATTGTCCAACCCTGTTTGGTTTGTTGCAAAGGAATGGTTGCGATCACTTTTCCTTTGGGATTATCCAGGTGAATTTGCCAGGTACCTCCGGGTGCGTATGCCTGGTATCGAAAAATGAGTTGCTCTTTATTATCAAGGTTAACGTTTTTTAACCGGCAAACCGCATGGTTGCGAAAGGCCAGCCATTTGGTGTCGGTTAATTCGCTGTTGGTAAAACTATCGCACACCAACGAGTTGAATGCCGGCTGCCAGGTCTTTAAAAATGTGTAAACTTCGGCAGCTTTCTGTGGTGATACATTTTGTTTGAACCAGTTTTTTACATTGTTCACTTCACTCTGCATGCTGTCATTGTAAGTCCTTAACAATGGGTAATCAGCCTCTGTATCTTCATCGCGGGAATTATTAAAAAAAGCCAGGAACTTATAATATTCGTCATGTTTAAATGGGTCGTAAGGATGGCTATGGCATTGCACGCATCCGAATGTAGTGCCCATAATGGCCTGCCAGGTGGTATTTACCCGGTCCATTACGGCGGAAGTCCTGAACTCTTCATTGTCGGTGCCGCCCTCATCGTTGGTCATCGTGTTGCGATGAAAAGCGGTGGCAATATAATCGTCATCGGTGGCATCGGGTAAAAGGTCGCCGGCGATTTGCTCAGTCAAAAACTTATCATATGGCATATCGTCATTGAAAGCTTTTATCAGCCAGTCGCGGTATCTCCAGATCGCCCTGCTGTCGTCGCGTTCATAACCTTTGGTATCTGCATAACGCGCAAGGTCCAGCCACATGGCGGTCCACTTTTCTCCATATTGTGGGCGGCCCAATAAGGAATCCACCAGGTCTGCGTATGCATGATCGCTATTGTCACTGAGGTATTTTTTGGCGAGGTGTTCGGGCGCAGGCAAACCGGTGATATCCAGGCTTACTCTTCTAAGCAGCGTTGGCTTATCGGCCATCGGCGATGGTTGTAGTTTCTGCTCATTTAATTTTTGTTCGATGAACAGGTCCACTTCATTTGCTGACCACTTACTTTGTTTTTTCATCAAACCAAAAAAGGTAGTTTGTTGTGGAACGGGTATATCTTTTACCGGCATGTAGGCCCAATGTTCCCCCCATTTTGCACCTTGTTTTATCCAGTCGGTCAGTACACTTATTTCTTCTTTGCTTAAGGGATCATGTTTGTAAGGCATGCGCTCTTCCGGATCCTTGTAATTGATGCGCCTGATGAGCTCACTGTTTTCCGGGTCACCCGGGATAATGGCAAATTTGCCTGAACTTGTTTTTGCCAACGCTTCTTCCCTGAACAAAAGGCTGAATCCACCCTTTGCCCGTACGCCACCATGGCAACTGATGCATTTATTATTAATGATAGGTTTTACCTGTGCACTAAAATCTATTTTGTCTTTATGGGTAGCATATAAAAACAGGAACACCGTTAACAAGATGCAAAAAGTGACCACTAAGATCCTGGTTGTAAACAGCCCTCGCATAGTACAATCGGTTTTTTAAATGCTAATTTATCCAAAATTAAGCTTATCTGGCGGAGTAATATGGCTGACGCAGTGAGTCGGGCGGAGTTTTTGAATTTAAAGGGTATCCGTTCCTTTAAATTTTTATGACACAAATAAAAACTCAAAAGGTGCATAATACCGTGTTTTTAATAAATATATTACTGGCCTTTAAGCAGCTATTCTGACGTTTGTTTTCTCATTACTGATCAACTTGTTTATGAAAGAGAAATTTATTTTCATCGCTATTTCTGTAATGTTTGTAACCTGTGTAAACGCGCAAAAAGGCAGCAATGCGGTAAGTCTCAATTTAGAAGGCACGTTTCCATTTTATCAAAAGGATCGTGGGGTAGGATTTTCCGTAAAAGGTTTGAAAGGTATTGGTAGTTCGGCACAACTCACCTTGTCGGCAGGTATATCAATATTTAATAATAAAAATAACGTTGAGCACGGAGAAATAACCACCCGGCTGATCCCGTTTTTAGTGGGGTATCGACAAAACATACAACGTTTTTTTATTGAGCCGCAAATCGGATTAGGGGAATTAGGCGGGCGAATAAAATTTGAGGGAGATTATTCCCGTCCTTCTGTCGCAGCGGTATTTGGCGGGCTTGGAGCCGGGTACACACTTAAAAACCGGATGCCGGTATCCGCTTTCAAACAGCTCATGGGATCGAGGGTAGTTCCGCAGGTACCTGGCACGATCAGCATTTTCATTACACCAGTTTGTTTGTTGGGTACAATATATTTTGATGATTTTTTTACATGAAAGTGTAAAGGGATTGTATTGGATTATGCTGCTTTCCAGCAATTTTTATGATTAAATAAAATACCTGCAATTATTCTTTTACGAAAGTCAGTACCGTAAACTCACTATTTTTTCTTAAGAAAACACATTCCTTTGCCAATTGATGGATGTACCATTCTCTTGCCTGCTAAGACTATTATATTTTCTCCGGTCAGGTTTTTCTTAGCAATCATGTATCCGGGTGCCTTTATAACTTTATTGCCTGAACAATAGCGCTAACAACACATCGTGCCCGTAATGAATGAATTGAATTCCAAAATTTAGTCATACTACTTTCCATGTACCAGTCATTGCCCAAATGCAATAACGGTAGTTGTAAAACCAGGGTTTAAAAAACCTTTCGCGTACAACCATTTATTCAATAATATTGTAAAACAATAAAATTTATGCCTTATCTTAAGGCGCAACCAAAACAACTTCATGAAACATACATCTTTCCTGCTGCTCATTTTTACTTTTATCCTTACAACTTCATACGCGCAAAACACCTCCATTCTTGGCTTTGGTAAAACTCCGGCAGATGCCCAGTTCGCAATCGAAAAAAAGTTTGACGCCAACCTCAGTGCAAGTAATGTAGGCGTTTATATAAAAGAGATGTCTGCGGTTCCCCACCATGTCGGCTCACCAGGTGGCAAGGCTACGGCAGAATATATCCTTGGTAAATTCAAAAGCTGGGGCTATGAGGCAGTG
>JBDSLD010000167.1:0-4386 GCA_039916545.1 Ferruginibacter sp. | reverse complement strand
GCCGAAATGTTGACCGCGACTGAAGTAGAAGAAAAATTAACTTATGAGGGCACTACTTTGGTGGTGATCAATTCGGTATGCGGCTGTAGCGCCGGCACTGCGAGGCCAGGCGTGTTAATGGCGGTTCATAACAGTTCAAAAAAACCTGATCATTTAACAACCAGTTTTGCTGGTTTTGATGTTGATGCCGTTAAAAAAATACGGGAGCATTTATTGCCTTACCCTCCATCTTCGCCTTCAATCGCCTTATTTAAAAATGGCCAGTTGGTGCATTTTATTGAAAGGCATAATATTGAAGGCAGGAGTGCAAAAATGATTGCAGATAACCTGGCCGGAGCATTTGAACAATATTGCAACTAAGTTTATAAATATTTTCGATGGGTTAGTAAGTGAGTCCTGTAGTGAATAACTACAGGATTTTTTTATTTGATTGATGATAATTCTGGATAAATTATTCCAGTAAGTTGTATTAATTCGTGCCATAAAAATTCATGTAATAAATTAACTCCACACCTCGCCAGACAATATTATTTGAATCACGATAATTGAATATCTTGCAGCTCTTAAATTTTAATCAGGAAATAATGTATCCCAATTTATATTACGTTTTTAAAGACTTGTTTGGAGTAGAATGGAACGCGTTAAAAATATTGAACACATTTGGTTTGATGGTCGCCATGGGATTTATTGTAGCCGCCATTGTAATAACCAGTGAGTTAAAGCGGAAAGAGAAACAGGGCCTGCTTTTACCAAGGGAAGAATTTATTACAGTCGGCAAACCAGCCACCGTTGTAGATCTCCTGGTTAATTTTTTGGTAGGATTTATTTTCGGTTTTAAACTATTTGGTTTTATATTTAATAAGCCGGTGGATATCAGTCCGCAAGCCTATATTTTTTCCGCAGAAGGTAATATCGCCGGCGGTTTAGTACTGGCAATTCTGTTAACCGGTTTAAAATGGAGAGAGAAGAATAAGCAAAAACTAAAGGAGCCGGAGCAAAGAAGTATCCGCATCTGGCCACATGACAGGGTGGGAGACATCGTTATTATTTCACTTATTTTCGGAATTTTAGGCGCTAAACTTTTCGACAACCTTGAAAATTGGGATGATTTTGTAAAGGACCCAATCGGAAGAATTTTTTCGGCCGGGGGCTTGACTTTTTATGGTGGATTGATAGCAGCCGGCATAGCGATCTGCGTTTACGCGTCAAAAAAAGGAATCAAGCTGATACACCTGATTGATTCAATTACAGTGGCCATGCTGATCGCCTATGCCGTTGGTAGGATCGGTTGCCAGGTATCGGGTGATGGCGATTGGGGAATATACAATAGCGCCTACATTACAGATGCAAGTGGAAAAGTAGTAGAAGCCCGGCCAGGAGATTTCCTGGAAACACTTGCCAAAAACAAAACCTATTTCCTGGATGGCGCCGTTCTGGATTCCGGCAGAACAACCCCATCTTACGTTACAGATAGAAAAAGTCCAAGCCTGGAAGCCGTGCATCATAAAAATGTAAAAGCATTGTCTTTTATGCCTGTTTGGATGGTTGCTTATAATTACCCGCAGAATGTAAATAATGATGGGATCACCATCCCCGGAAATTATGATGACCACAACAGGGTACTACCGCTGCCCGTTTTTCCAACCCCTTTTTATGAGACTGTTATCTGCACTTTTTTATTTTTAATAGTTTGGGCATTTAGAAAACGCATTAAGGTGGCCGGTACGGTTTCGGGTATATATTTTATATTGAATGGACTGGAACGTTTTCTGATTGAAAAGATACGGGTAAATAATCAATATCATTTTTTTGGCATTCATCCTACGCAAGCCGAAATCATTTCATTTTTCCTCATACTGACCGGCATTCTAATTATTATCACAGTCCAGGTCCGCGCTTCACGGAAAGACTAAATACACTTCATCTTATTTAACAATTTACTAAATACACAATTACCAGCAGAGTAAACTGCCTGGTAATTGTGCATTTACCAACCATCACCGGTTTACGACCGTCTATGTAAACCAATGTTCCTTGCATTACAAAGTACCTACTTTTGCTATGTACAATTCTAAACAAAGTATAAAGTATAACCATGAAACATTTGCTAAACTTGCTGGCTGCGATGATAATCTCCGTAGCCGGTACCGCCCAAAACAACGGAAAAATATCCGGATCGATCAAAGACGGTGGAGATCAAAAAATTATAGACGCCGCAACAATTTCACTCTTAAAAGCAACCGACAGTAATGTTGTGAAAGTGGCGATTACTGACAAGGACGGAAATTTTTCGTTTGAAAACATTAAAGTCGGGACTTACCTGGTATTGGCCAGTTCCATCGGACACAGTAAAGTCTATAGCAATATGATTTCCATATCCAAAGATCAAAATGTAATTAACGTCGGTGTTTTACAACTGATCCCTTCTGATAAAAACCTGAAGGAAGTGACCGTAACTTCAAAAAAGCAGCTGATCGAACGCAGAACAGATAAAACAGTTATAAATGTTGACGCTGCAATAAGTAACGAGGGATCGACTGCACTTGAAGTATTGGAAAAAAGTCCGGGTGTGACAGTTGATAAAGACGGAAACATAAGTTTGAAAGGCAAACAGGGCGTCATGGTCATGCTTGATGGCAAGCCTTCTTACCTGAACGGGCCGGAACTGGCTAACCTGTTGAGATCGATGCCTTCCAATAACCTCGATCAGATTGAAATAATGACAAATCCTTCAGCAAAATACGATGCGGCCGGTAATTCCGGCATTATCAATATCAAAACAAAAAAGAACAAACAAAAAGGTTTCAACGGAAGTGTTAACCTCGCATATGGGCAGGGCGTTTATGAAAAGACCAATAACAGCCTGAACCTAAATTACCGCAATGGAAAATTCAATGTGTTTGGTAACCTGGGAGGAAATTACAGGGAAAATTATAATAAGCTGGAAATAAAACGCAAATACAAAAATGCCGATGGATCCGTGGATGCGATCTTTGAACAGACAGCCAACGAGATGAGGTTCAATAATAATTACAATGCAAAAGTAGGGGCGGATTTCTATGCCAGTAAAAAAAGTACTTTCGGAATTGTGGTCACTGGCTTTACTACGCCTTCCAGTAAGGTAGCTGACAACACGAGTTTTTTGAAAAGTAATATTGGTATCACGGATTCAATCGTCACAGCCGCCAGTACTGAAAAATCTACCTGGAAGAACGGGGGCATTAACCTTAATTTTCGCCACCAGTATGATTCTACCGGCAGGGAACTTAGTGCTGATGCAGACTTTCTTACTTATAGATCACACAAGGATCAAAATTTTACCAACACTTCTTTTACGCCGGATTGGGCTGAAAAGAATTACGATAAATTAATGGGCGAACTGCCTTCCGAGATCAATATTTACTCTGGTAAGATCGATTATACTCATCCGCTTAAAAAAGGATTAAAACTTGAAACCGGCCTGAAGACAAGTTTTGTAGAAACTGATAACACTGCAGGTTACTTCAACATAATTGACAATACCAAGACGCCCGACTATGATAAAACCAATCAATTTATTTACAAAGAAAATATCAATGCGGCTTACCTCAACATGAATAAGCAAATAAAGAAATGGGGCTTGCAGGGGGGCTTGCGCCTTGAAAATACGAATTATAACGGCCGCCAGTTCGGTAATCCACAACGCCAGGACAGTTCATTTAAAAGAAGCTATACCGGTTTGTTCCCAACACTGTTTGTAAGTTATAATGCCAATGAAAAAAATCAGTTTGGTTTTTCTTATGGCCGTCGCATCAATCGTCCTGATTATGAGGACCTGAATCCGTTCTTATTTTTTATTGATAAATACACTTATGGTTCCGGCAATCCATTTTTGAAACCTTCCTATGCGCATACATTTGAAGTATCACATACTTACAATCAGTTTTTGACTACTACTATCAATTACGCCAATACAAAGGATCTTTTTAGTGAGATCTTTGAACAAAAAGGATACGCGACCATCGTAAAACAGGGCAACTTCGGGAGCGCCACCAGTGCCAGCATTTCAGTAAGCGCGCAAATAACTGTTACAAAATGGTGGTCGGCCAATATTTATACGGAAGGCAATTACAATAATTACAAAGGTTTATTGAGCGGCGACAATGTTAATATAAAAGCGGGTAATTTTTTAGTCAATGTCAATAACCAGTTTAAATTCAAGAAGGGATGGAGCGCTGAACTGTCTGGCTTTTACCGCACCAGCGGTATCGAGGGCCAGATACTGATCAAACCAATGGGTCAGCTAAATGCCGGGGTACAAAAACAGGTATTGAATAATAAAGGGACATTAAAACTGAATGTGCGTGACATGCTTTATACAATGATAGCCAACGGAGAAATTAACTT
>JBDSLD010000166.1:0-10155 GCA_039916545.1 Ferruginibacter sp. | reverse complement strand
CTTCCTCGTTACTAATATTTGCCTCTCCAAATACGAATAATTTCTTTGGCAGATATTTCAAAATTAAAGCTATAGTAACGTGGAAAACACAGGCCGGTTCTGCGCCTCATGAAACGCCAATGTGATTATTTTAAAAAGGCCGCCTTGTCCGGATCACACAATGAAGCTCCGCAATGGTATGCCGTACAAGTGTGCGACGCAACAAAGCTTAATTGAAGTACACTTGCCCGGTTCAAAAAATTTCGTTCTATCACCTGGCCGAATTAATTCAAAGCCGGTTCCAGGTAGCTTTCAGTCGGTTCACAGGTACAGATCAAATTCCTGTCTCCGTAGGTGTTGTTAACCCTGCTTACGGCCGGCCAAAACTTATTCTCTTTAATATATGGTAAGGGAAATGCAGCCTGCTGGCGGCTGTACGGCAGGGTCCATTCATCGGCAGAAACTACCGACAGCGTGTGCGGGGCGTTCTTTAATACATTTTCCTTTTTATCTGCCTGTCCGTCCTCGATCGCTTTTATTTCCTGGTAGATACTTATCATGGCGTCACAAAACCGGTCCAGTTCCGCCTTATCTTCACTTTCAGTAGGTTCGATCATTAAAGTACCTGCCACCGGGAATGAAAGAGTAGGGGCATGAAAACCGTAATCCATCAACCTTTTAGCAACATCTTCCGCTTCCACGCCGGCGCTGGTTTTAAAAGGCCTGAGGTCAACGATAAATTCGTGCGCAGCCGTACCGTTTTTTCCTGTGTATAGGATCTTGTAATATTTTTCCAGCCTTACTTTCATATAATTGGCGTTCAAAATGGCATACTCCGTGGCGTTGCGAATGCCGGTTGCTCCAAGCATTTTTATATAAGCATAGCTGATCAGCAGGATGCTGGCACTGCCATACGGGGCAGCACTAACAGCGTGTGTATTGGTATCCTTATTTTCTATTTTCACGTGGCCGGGTAAAAACGGAACCAGTTGCCTGGCTACGCAAATCGGTCCTACGCCCGGTCCGCCACCGCCGTGTGGGATAGCAAAAGTCTTGTGCAAATTCAAATGGCACACATCTGCACCGATCATTCCCGGACTGGTTAAACCTACCTGCGCATTCATATTGGCACCATCCATATAAACCTGTCCGCCGTACTGGTGAATGGTATCACAGATCTCTTTGATACTTTCCTCAAATACTCCGTGTGTGGACGGATAAGTGACCATTAAAGCGGCAAGTACATCTTTATATTCTTCTGCTTTCTCTTTCAGATCGGTAACGTCGATATTGCCCGCTTCATCACATTTGGTAACAACCACTTTCATGCCCGCCATTACGCCACTTGCCGGGTTAGTTCCATGGGCCGAAATTGGGATCAATACCACGTTCCGGTGTTCTTCACCTCTTGAAGCATGGTAGGCCCGGATGGTCAATAAGCCAGCATATTCGCCCTGGGCGCCGCTATTGGGCTGAAGAGAGGTAGCTGCAAAACCGGTAATGGTACTTAAATAATTTTCTAACTCGGTTATTACCTGCTGGTAACCAAGGGTTTGGTCAGTTGGCGCAAAAGGGTGCAACCTGCTGAACTCCGGCCAGCTAACGGGTATTAGTTCTGAAGCGGCATTTAGCTTCATCGTGCAACTACCAAGACTAATCATGGATGTATTAAGGCTCAGGTCTTTATTTTCCAGGAATTTAATGTAACGCATCATCTGGCTCTCGCTGTGGTGCGTATTGAAAACAGGATGCAGTAAAAAAGAACTGGTTCTTTTTAATTCGTCCGGAAATTTATAGGGTGCGGACTCTATCGCCCTGTTTCCCGGGATAATGTGATCGGTTACTTCTGCAAATACCCGTACGACCTGGTTTACATCAGCAACGGTAGTAGTTTCATCGAGGCTGATTCCGACTGTTCCATCGCTGAAATAATTGAAATTCATGTCGTGTTGCTCAGCGACTTTCTTTAACTTCTCAACATCCGCAGTTTTTACTTTTAGTGTATCAAACCAGGCAGTGTTCAATTGTTCTACACCTAATTTGGTCAACTCACTATCAAGGTGTATGCTTAAAAGATGTATCCTTTTGGCAATATTCTTGATCCCGGGGGCACCATGAAAAATAACGTACATGGCAGCCATATTACTCAATAGGGCCTGCGCGGTACAAATATTACTGGTCGCTTTTTCACGGCGAATATGTTGTTCCCTTGTTTGAAGCGCCATTCGCAAACAACGGTGGCCCTGCGCATCTACGCTTACGCCGATTATACGGCCAGGGATATTCCTTTTAAAATCATCTTTTGTTGCAAAGAAAGCGGCGTGCGGTCCGCCGAAGCCCATCGGAACACCTAATCTCTGCGAAGAACCGATCGCTACGTCCGCACCTAATTCACCCGGGGGTGTTAACAATGTCAGGGATAAAAGATCTGTTGCCATCACTACCATTGCATTCGCTGCATGCGCACCGGCGATAAAGCTGCGGTAATCGCTCACTGCGCCGTCACTGTCAGGGTATTGTACAATTGCGCCAAAGAAGAGTTCATCCAAAACCGCGTTGGTAAAATCACCGAAAACGAGTTCCACACCAATCGGAGAGGCCCTGGTGATCAGCACATCCCGTGTTTGCGCGAATATCTTATCGTCCACAAAAAACTTAGGTGCGGTAATGTGATCGTGGTTTTTATTTTTATGGTTGAATAACATGGCCATCGCTTCCGCGGCAGCTGTGCCTTCATCCAGGAGGCTGGCGTTGGCAATCGGCAAGGCGGTTAAATCGCTCACCATGGTTTGGTAATTGAGCAGACTTTCCAACCGTCCCTGTGCAATTTCGGCCTGGTAAGGTGTGTAGGAAGTGTACCATCCCGGGTTTTCAAAGACATTTCTCAAGATTACGCTTGGGGTAATAGTATCATAGTAACCCTGGCCGATGTAACTTTTAAAGACCTTATTTTTAGCGGCAACTTTCTTTAATTCATTTAAATATTCGAATTCACTGATTGCCGGAGATGTTTCCAGCTCGGTTTTTATCCTGATCCCGTCTGGTATTGTTTTACTAATGAGTTCTTCCAAAGAATTGATACCTATTACTGATAACATTGCCGTTGTTTCAGCTTTGTTAGGGCCGATATGCCTGCCTGAAAATTCATTCTGTTGTTTTTCAAAAAGATTCATAGTTATTGTTTACTGTGATAATTTCTGTTTTGGGTCGCTTTTTGATCCGAAAAGGCAAAAAGACGAGGTGCAAAATTACGTGAACACAACAAGATTTACAGCTAATATGTTCGTTACCTTGCACTGGTGAAAATTTCAGGACAAGTATTTGTTCATGAGCAGGTTCCATCTACCTAAATTTTATGACTGTTTGAGAATGACTGCCGGTTTAGAGGCAGGTATGAATTTTTAAATTATAATTATGAGCGACGAACTTTTGAGGGCCTGGGAAAAAAAATCCGGGGAAAGACAAAAATTATATAAGAATTACCTGCACAGGGCCGATAAAAATACGGTTTTAAGGGCGCTGCCTGATCTCCATGAAGAAGCGTTTGAGAAAATCGATTGTTTGAAATGCGGCAATTGCTGCAAAGGCTATTCACCCAGGTTCAAAACACCGGATATCAAGCGGATTGCAAAATACCTGAAAATGAAAGACGGTGACCTGATCAATAATTACCTGCGGGTAGACGAGGACGGGGATTATGTGATGCGCGCCGCACCCTGTTCATTTTTGGGAGAAGATAATTATTGCACCATTTATGATGTTCGCCCCTCAGATTGCGAAAGGTTTCCTTACACAGATGAAGATTTTTTATTAAAACGGCAGCCAATGGCACTGAAGAATTCCACTTTTTGCCCGATTACCTATTATGTAATTGAAAAGTTGATGGCGCTGGGCAAGTAAGCATTAATTCCGGCAAGATAAAGTAGTGATGGAAAAGAGGGTTGCGTTATGAGCCGCGCCATTAAACTAAGGATTCTTGCCGGGTAAGGGCGGCGTGTTTATAGAATATTACCAAAGCGCAAATAAATGATTATCTATAAATGCCGCGTCTATGGGGCTTTTTAGCACCTGAGATAATTACAACTCCCAATTAGCACATCAGCTAATTATTTACTGCTCAATTCATCAAAAGCCGCTCCCAGTGGCCTGTCGATTCCGTCTCCTTTCCATTCTGGCGCGCCAGGTATACCGGTCGCTTTAACAATTTCTTCTTTTGTCTTGCCTGCTTTTATTTCTCCTTCCACAAATTGTAGGGTCTTGCCCAGGTAATCACCAAACAGCGAAACATCGTCTTTTGTCACCACGATATCATAACCTTCAGCGGCATGACCACATACGAATTTAGTTTTTTTATCAAAAGTAGTCCCTGCTTTATCCAGGGCCTTTATCCAGCTACTGATATTCGCGCCGGAACTTCTGTCAACAAAAGGATGCCGCCTGTTAAATACCAGGTCACCGACATGCACGATATTGGCTTTGGTAAAATGTACAAAGCTGTCTCCGTTAGTATGTCCCGCACCGAAGTACTGCAGGCAGATCTCCTCGTTGCCAATTTTCTCGCACCAGGTAGTGGTGTAGGTTTGGTCGGGGTACAATTGCTGGTCCTCATTCTTTTTTTCTTTTGCTACCCTTTCCTGGTTTAGTTTAGAATTGGCGTGTGCGACTACATGCGGCACCAGGCCCTTGAAAGAAATATTTCCAGAGCTATGATCGCCATGGTGATGCGTATTGATAAGTAGCCGGAAAGGCTGCTGCGATTGCTTTTTCAATTCATCGATCAGGTGCTGTGATTGTTCCGGGAACTGGGAATCTACCACTACAATTCCATCCTTGGACAGCATGAAGATAATGGTGCCGCCCTTCTCAGTAAAAACGCCAATTTCTTTGGTGAGCATTGTTATTTTCCAGGCTGGATCTGCCAAAAGCTGTGACAATGTACGGTTACTAAAAAATGCCAGGCTGGTTAAAGTAAGCGTAGCGTTGCGTAGGAAAGTTCTGCGTTGCATAATGACAAATTAAAATTGAAAAGAAGATTTTAAATATTCGGCGAAGTAAATGTAGTAACAGATTACCAGTTATTTCGTTCAATGTTTAAATAGATCAGCACAGTAATCGAAGTTTACGGAGTTCAGGATGCCTTAAGATGTAAAAAAATATTTGAACTAAATGTATGCTGCAAAGAAAACCGTTAAGAATGCATTTCCGGAGGCCTTTTTTTGGAGCGCAGGGAGGCCTACAATATATCGTCCCAAATACTTTTGTCTTTCAGCAACCGTTCCCTCAAAAGCCGGATCGGGGGCATACCATTATCCACCATCGCGTTATTAAATTTCTGCAGTGAATATTTATCACCCTCCTGCTTTTTATAATCTTCGCGCAATTTTAGTATCTGTAGTTTGCCAAGTGTATAAAATAAGTACTCCGGATCAAAAGTTCCCCGGGTCGCTTCTCCCCTTGATAGTTTATCGCCCTGGTAGCAGTTATCCATAAAAAACTTTGTGGCTTCATCCAGGTTCATATCCTGGCAATGTATTTTGATCGAAATACACAAGCGGCAAAGGCGCAACAAAGCGTCGCCCGATTGAGCTATCCGGTACTTGGCCGCCTGTACGGAATCCCCGTTGTCGCCATAGCCCTCGTCTATTGCCATTTGTTCGGAGTAATGCGCCCAGCCTTCTACAAAAGCATAACTGCTAAATATTTTTTCTATATTCGTCGCGTTAGATGTATTGAGGTGTAAAAACTGGACATAGTGGCCGGGGTAAGTTTCATGGAGAGTTACAATATCGGTTGTGTAAAAATTGAATTGTGCCAGCCAGTCTTCTTTTTGCTGGTCGTTCCAGGCAGTATCAACAGGTGTGATATAGTACCATGCTTCAGTCGAATTTTTCTCAAACGGCCCCGGAATTTCTGTAGACGAACTACTGGCGGCCCTCGCGAACAGTGGTGTTTCGTCCACTCTCGCCCTCACTTCCGAAGGTATGCTGATGATCTTTTTGTCTATTAAAAATTGGCGGACGGCCTCCAGGTTTTTTCGGGCATCAGAGATAAGGGTTTCGGCAGTTGGATGCTCCTCTTCAGTTTCGCGGTACACATCTACCGGGCTTTTGGCAGGATCGATGATCCTCGCTGCCGCGTTAAATGCGTTCTGTTCTTTTTTGAGTTCTTTTAGACCAATCTGTAAAATTTCTTCCGGGGATAAATTGATGTCTTCTCCCAGCAACATTTTTTTAAACTTTGCAGTTCCGATCGCGTAGTTATTATTCGCCCTGGGCAATTTTACCTTTTTAAGATAATCGGCAAATCCATTTATTTCATCGATGGCAATTTTATTAGCTGATGCAAATGCCGCCATGAGTGTATCATTCTTTACATCTTTGAGGGCGATTACGAGGTCTGCTTTTAAAAAGGCGACTGATCCACCGGCCACCTGTATGGCAGTTTCTATGAAGGGTTTAGCCAGTGAATCGGCCAGGTTTTCTCTTGCGGCAGCAAATATCCGGGCCGTTTGCTGCTCTATATTTATAATCGACCTGATCCTGTCTTCGATGGGTGCAAAGTTTCGGATTATATAATTACTTACCTCGATCGCGCTTGCATAAACGATCGGGTTTTTTGTGAAAACTTCAAGCTCTTCTATCCTGAATATTTCGCCTTGGATAGCTAACAGCAGTATCCGGTAGTCGTAAAAAATTTTAGGAGAAAAAGCAGCTGTATCCAGCGAATTTAATTGCTCATCAAAATACTTTAACCTTGTCAGTTCATTGTTTATGGAGCTCTGGCTGTAGTCAGCCAGTTTGCCATCATATTGATGAAGACCAAGCGAAACGGCGGTTTGGGGACGCCAGGCCAGGTATCCGTTTAAAAATTCAGTAGAAATCTTTTTGAAAGCCGAATCAGCAGCGGCGGTAGCAGTGGATAAATTCTCAGTAGTATTATTGCAACCAACCATAATAATTGCAATAAACAACAGCACAGGGGCACCTCCTTTTAAAGTCAATCTTTTAATAAATCTATTTAAATAAAAAAGACACAATGATTTTCGCATTTACCCGGACTTTCTATTGAATTAGGAATGTATTGGTCAGTCAATATAATAACTATAATATTCACGATTTATTTTAAATAAAAATCAGACCGGGAATTTACTGCGAACACTTTTTTGATTTGGATGCTTAATTTTTGTGGTGGCTCAATCTTTCTAATATTCCAACTTCTTCAGGGAAGGCGCTTTCCACCACGTGGCGATCACTACAAAAATGGTCATACATCCGCCAAAAACGACTGATGGGATAACGCCCATTAGTTTGGCGGATAGCCCGCTTTCAAACTGGCCTATTTCGTTGGATGAATTTACAAACATGGAGTTGACGCTCATTACCCTGCCACGCAATTCATCCGGAGTTTTTAACTGCATGATATTTCCTCTTACCACTACGCTCAACCCATCGCAGATACCAGCAATAACCAGCGCCATAAAGGAGAGCCAATACCATTTTGATACGCCGAAAATGATGATGCAGATCCCAAAACCAGCTACGGCAAATAATAATTTTATGCCCTGCTTTCTTTTCATCGGGCTTAAGGTAAGGCCTATCACCATTGAGATGGCACCTATATCAGCCGCCGCATTCAGCCATCCAAACCCAATAGGGCCAACCTGTAAAATGTCCTTGGCATACACGGGTACCATGGCTACGGCACCACCAAATAGTACCGCAAAAAGATCAAGTGTAATGGCTCCTAAAACTTCTTTTGTTTTAAAAACAAACCTCAGCCCTTCGGCCACCGCTTCGAGTGTTTTCTTTTCAGCGCTCATGCCGGGCGGCTTTGGTTTTATCCTTGATAGCAGGAAAAAACCGGTAAAAATAATTACGCTGATGACGACAAATGTGCCGGTAACATGAAGCCCCGCAATTAAAAATCCCGCCATGGCATGACCGGATATACTGGCGATCAGCCAGCTCGTGGAACTCAATTGAGCTGCGGTGATCAATAATTCTTTTGGTACCAGCGAAGAAACAATCGCGCTAAAGCTTGGCCCGGAAAATGCCCGGATAGCACCCGTTATAAAAATAATGCTGTAAATAAAAATGATGATAAGCTTGGTACCGAATTGTTCGCTGAACCAATGGGTAGAACTGCCCAGTAAAATAAGTGTACAGATCGCGTAGCCAAAAACCGTGATCAGGAGCAGCCGTCTTTTTTCACTTTTATCAATCACGTATCCCGCATAAAGGGCCAGCAAAATAGCCGGTATCGCTTCCGCCAACCCGATCATACCAATGTAAAAAGCATCGCCGGTCAATTCATACATCCACCAGGCTACCAGTGTACCCATCATACGGAGGCCCATGATGAAAACAAAACGGCCCAGAATAAAATTTCTGAATTCAGGGATCTTTAATACGGTTAAGGGGGAAACATTCAAGAGAAAATCGATTAGTAAGGGTGCAAAGTTAAAAACTAATTACCAGCAATTGCTTTTTGATGCGCCTGCATTTTCAATTTTTCAATTTTAAATTGTGATCGGCCTAAGGTAACACCAGGTAATGCTGCCCGTTCTCATACTCTTTATCCAGCGCATTTATGATTACGGCCAGGTGCGCATCGTTACCTAAAAAATCAGCATTGGAAGTGTCGACAAAAAGCGTCTTAATATTATGCTGCCTGATATATTGGGTGTAGGTTTCCTGTAAGGCAAACAGGTAATCGCCGGCGATGCCCTGCTCATAATTGCGGTTCCGCTTTTTGATATTTTCCTGCAGCTTTACAACCGGCGCATGTAAATAAATTAAAATATCAGGCTGTACGATCTGGGGATTTATAATGTCAAATAATTTTTGATACAGCCTGAATTCTTCATCCGGCAAATTTACTTTGGCAAATAAGAGGCATTTGGTAAATAGATAATCTGAAATAGTGATGTTCTGAAACATGTCTTTTGTCTGGAGCAGGTCCTTCAATTGCTTGTACCGCTCCGCCATGAAAAACAATTCTAACGGGAACGCGTACTGTTGCTGGTTTTCATAAAATTTCGGCAGAAAGGGATTATCCGCAAATTGCTCCAATACGAGCCTGGCATTAAAATGTTTGCTGAGTAAATGAGCCAGGGTAGTTTTGCCGGCGCCAATATTTCCTTCTATCGTAACAAAACTATACTTCATAAGTTCCAGTACGCAAAATAAGCGAAATATCTTTTTTGCTGTTAAAACTTCTTCACATCCAGGTGATCCGGGCAGTCCAGCAACAACTGGTGGATATTCTTTTTTAGTACCGGGTGTTTGAACCGGGGAGATATTTCATTCAATGGTACCAGTACAAACCGCCGGTTTTGAATTTCAGGATGTGGTACAACCAGGTCAGCTTGTGTAATAATTTCTTTGTTGAAAAAAAGAATATCTATATCGATGATCCTGGGGGCATTTTTGGTGGTTCTCACTCTTCCCATTATTTTTTCGATTAGAAGAATGCTTTGCAATGTTTCGATGGGGTTTAATAAAGTATCAATTATAATTACCTGGTTTAAAAAATCCGGCTGGTCAGTATTGCCCCAGGCGGCGGTGGTGTAGAGCCCGGACTTACGGATTAATTTTCCCGTATTTTTTTCAATGTGCTGAATGGCAGATTTTACCTGGTCATGGCTATTGCCCATATTGCTCCCGAGCAGGAGATAGGCTTTATTCATGAGCGTGAAGTAATCTTTTATCGGGCCTGAATGATTTTGTGTCGGTGATCTTTATCTTTTTAAATTCGGGATGGAGTGGATTGGCAAGATAATTATATTCCTCGTCGATGATCGCAGAGGGGATTTTCAGTAAAGGTGTCTGGATCGATTTTATAAACTGGTCGCCGATAAATTTTGTGTAAGCTATGTCGCTTGTCCAGTTCGGTTTTAATTTGGCAGCCTTTATTTCTTTAACCTCCAGCGAATCCGGTATATCAATATAGATAAGGTGCAGGTCGATCGCGTAATCCTCAAAATTGGTGTGGACAAGCATTTCCAGCATGGCCAAAGAAATAAAAGCCGAAGTGTATAGCATTGGAGAGCCCTTTGAGTTCCAGCGGGAGCCGTTTAATTTTGCGCCGGTGCCGGAGATATCATTGCTGTAAAGTGGATTGGAAATCCGGTACACTATCATACAAACAAGCCATGTTGAATTCTTTCCAATTGTG
>JBDSLD010000165.1:0-48374 GCA_039916545.1 Ferruginibacter sp. | reverse complement strand
CATAGAATTAGAACCCGACGATCCAAGCGCCTGGCTGGAATCGGGTGTTGTTTATGATTCAAAGGGTGAATATGAAAAAGCCACTGATTGTTACAACCACGTGCTGGAACTCGAACCAGATTCCCTTGATGCGCATTTTAACAGGGGACTTGCCTGTTTTTCCTGCTGGAAGTATGAAGAGGCCCTCGTTGATTTTATATGGATGACGAAGAACGACCCCCAGGATCATGAAGCTTTTTTTTACCTGGGCGCTTCTAATCATAATTTGGCCAGGTACAATGAGGCCATTAAAAATTACAACGAGGCGATTGCATTGCATAAAGAAAATGGCGTTTATTTTCTTGAAAGGGGTAAAACCTATAATGAACTTCGTGATTATCCAAATGCAATAATCAATTTTGATGAAGCATTGAAATTAAATAACCAGTTTGGGGAAGCGTATTTATTCCGCGGTGCGGTCAGGTATAGCTTAAATGAGTTAGACCAGGCGCTGCTCGATTTTACAGAAGCTATCAAAATTGACCCGGATTACTATGACGCTTATATTGAACGCGGATACTGCCTGAACAAAATGAAAAAAGCAACCGAGGCCATAGAAGACCTCAAAAAGGCATATAATTTATTCCCTACAAATTACCTTTCTTTAGTTGACCTGGTTGAGATTCTTTTTGTCAACCATAAAAAAGAAGATGCGGTAATTTATTTAAAGGAAGCAACTAAACTTCAATGGTCGGATGATCAATCTATCATATTTACTTTCTTCACCTGGTTGTTTAAAAGAACAGAACGCCTGAACGCTGACAGTGAAATGGAGCAGGTAACCAAACAAGCCCGGTTGTTGGAGGATATCAATTACAATTTTAGTGAGTTAAGGGAATGGTTAAATGAAGTAACACTGGATGAACCATTAAAGAAAGAAATTATAGATACCATCAATAGCCTCGATTCTTTAAATAAACGGAAACCTGTAGCTAAGGAATAGATTTAATCAGTTACTCCTTTAGCGATGCTTGTGGCTGGTAAGGCTTAATAAAAACGTCTTCATTTATTTTTTTATTATTCCCTTCCTTCCTACTTTCACCCCATGCCCATAAATCCGGATATCAATAATTTATTGCAGTGCATCGATCTGGAAGAAAAGGAGCAGGTAAAAAGATATAGCCTTGATCAGCAGCACACGCTAAAATCATTGAAGGCCGAAGGTTTGGCCTTGCATCCAATCATCATTACCCGAAAAAATTTCGGCTATGCCGATTATCCTGAAATTACCTTTCGCTTAAATTTTCCACCAGAGAGCAACCAGTTTAAAGACGGAGCCGCCATTGAATGCTTTTACCCTGGCGAAGATCCGGTTAAAGGAGTATTGATCAGCCTTGAAGGCAGAACGGGAGAATTCAGGTTGTTTGCCCCCGACTTTCCTGATTGGATAGAAGATAATGGTGTAGGTATCAAGCTGGCACCTGATCAGCGCACGACCACGATCATGAAGACCGTGCTAAAGAACCTGGAAAATAACAAGGACCTTTTTGAATTATTTGAAGCGTTTCACAAAACGAAAATTAAAGGCGAAATTACTCCTGTTATACAACCGCATTCACTGGTCTTTAAAAATAAATCGCTCAATACCAGTCAGCAAAACGCCGTAGCGGCCATTATACAAAATGAAAATGTTGCCATTGTGCATGGCCCCCCGGGTACGGGTAAAACCACTACCCTGATCGAAGCCATTGTGCAACTGGTTAAAGCCGGTGAAAAAGTATTGGTGGCGGCACCCAGCAATACCGCCGTGGATAATGTTGCCAGGGGCCTGATCATGCAAGGTATCGATGTGCTGAGAGTTGGCAATACAAGTAAGGTAGATGAGGCTGTTTTTTTACATACGCCGGAAGGTAAATTGGCAAATAGTAAACAACAGAAAGAAATAAAAGCATTAAAAATAAGGGCGGAACAGTTTAGAAAAATGGCCCTGAAATATAAAAGAAGTTTTGGCAAAGCCGAAAGAGAACAGCGCAACCTGTTATTTAAAGAAGTAAAAAATATACGGACCGAAATAAAAAAGATACAAGCCTATAATGAAGAAAAATTGTACACAGATGCAAGTGTAATTTTAGGGACACCTGTCGGCCTGTATGATTCAAAGGTCAATCACCTTACTTTTCACACACTGGTTATGGATGAGGCAGGACAATGCATTGAACCGTTGGCCTGGTGCATTTTTCCATTGGCGCAAAAATATGTATTGGCCGGCGACCATTTGCAACTGCCGCCGACGGTGTTGAGCAATGAGGCTGCGCGCCAGGGTCTGAATTGTTCTATTTTAGAAAGGGGTATTGAATCCTTTGACAATATATTTTTATTAAATACGCAATACCGGATGCGCGAAGCCATTGCAGGATTTTCCAGCAGTTATTTTTATAACGGCGAACTGCAAACAGCTGCGCATCTTAAGAATACCGGAACCCATATTACTTTCATAGATACTGCCGGCTCTGGCTTTAATGAAATCCGTGGCGGCAACGGTATGAGCTTACAGAACGAAGGTGAATTAAGGATTGTTCAAAAGTTGCTGGACACGGAATTATTCGATCCATTCAGGACCGCGTTTATTTCACCCTACTCCGGACAGGTAGCTGCAGCCAACGATGCATTACCAAAAGAAATGCGCATAAGCACCATCGATAGTTTCCAGGGGCAGGAGCAGGAGACTATTATCTTATCACTGGTACGTAGTAATGATGACGGGGATATTGGCTTTTTAAAAGATTATCGCAGGATGAATGTCGCAATTACCCGGGCCAGGGAGCGGCTTTTTGTAATAGGTGACAGCGCCACCATTGGCGCCGATACTTTTTACAATTTATTTTTAGGTTATCTAGAAAAACACGGCACATACAGATCCGTTTGGGAGTTTGAAATGTAGTTCTGGCAAAAGCAACGCATCACAATTACATTACCTTTCAACATTAGCACCAACTGCTTATCCCAACCACATACGCATGTGATTGGCTGCAATCCATCAACACGATAAGTTTGCATCATTATTTTATGATCCAAACGCTATAACAAGGTTAAGGGTAAAATAATTCTGGACAACCTTGGCGCCTCTGACGTCCCGGCGGGGTTTTCATGGCCCGCCCTATAAATTACAAAAAATTCAACCGTGCAACCCCGCTGTAGAAAAGTGGTTCGATTCCGTTTAGTTATTAATGATGCGCTTTGCAGGTTATAAAAAGTGGGGCGCTTTTAGGCAGCAGGCGTTTCACGGAATACGCTTTATAGCTACTACCGCCAGCTGTAAAAACCCCGCCGGGACCTACTTGTGATGGTCAACAGCTTACTGCGTTATATTAATGAGTCAGCAATTCCTGTTATTTATTTAAGCATAAGTAACTTCGGATAGGCGAGCCAACTGTGAAACCCTGCTCACCAAACGCCAGGCTTTGAAAATATTCAACTTTCCGGAAGGACAACCCGGGTTGTGTGAGCAAACACAACAATGATAAGCTACATAGCAGCGGTTTCGGACGCTGTCTTGTCAATCATTCCACCTTCTTTCCCTAACTTTAAGAAAAATATTTCATGAGACAATACCTGCTTCTGTTGGCATTATACCCATTCTTTACCATCGCGCAGCCAACACAAAAACCGCCCTTGCATGGAAAAAACTGGATGGCCATTACCGGCAAGCCATTGGCGGCAACTGCAGGAAGTATCATATTTCAAAGAGGAGGCAATGCCGTCGATGCTGCCTGCGCTATGCTCGCCGCCACCTGCACCATGTGGGATGTTTTAAGCTGGGGTGGCGAAACACAAGCGCTGATCTATAATCCCAAAACAAAAAAAGTAATCGCCATTAATGCCCTTGGGGTGGCGCCTACCGGCGCAACGGTCGAATTTTTTAAAAGCAAAGGGTACAATTTTCCACCGGAATACGGCCCACTGGCCGCTACTACTCCAGGTACAGCTGGCGGACTTTGTTATATGCTGGCAACGTACGGTACTATGAGTTTAAAAGAGGTTTTGGAACCGGCGATGCAACTGGCCGCAGGTTACCCGATCGACGCACAAACCGCTAACAGCATGGAACGTGGTAAAAAGATGATCAGCGAATGGCCTTACAGTAAAAAAGTTTTATTACCCCACACCGGTGAAAAAAGAGAGGCGCCGGAGGCCGGTGAAATTTTTGTGCAAAAAGACCTGCTGGCCACATTGACCAAAATGGTGGAGGCGGAAGAAAGCGCGTTAAAAGAAAATAAGAATCGGAAGGACGCGATCATGGCCGCAAATGACCGTTTCTACAAAGGAGATATCGCGGAAGAATTTGTAAGGGGATGCAAAGAACAGGGCGGCCTGATCACCATGCAGGACCTTGCCAGCTGGAAACCCATCGAAGAGGAGCCCATGCAGGTAAACTACAAAGGGATCGATGTTTACAAATTACAGCAATGGACGCAGGGTCCGATGCTATTGCAGGCGCTGAATATCCTGGAAAATTTTGATCTGAAGAAAATGGGATACAACAGCGCCCAGTATATCAACACGCTTTATCAAACAATGAACCTCGCCTTTGCCGACCGCGATTTTTATTACGGCGATCCGTATTTTCCACCGGAAGGACCCATAAAAGGTTTGCTAAGTAAAGAGTATGCTAAATTGAGGTCCGCACAAATTTCGGCTGTTAAAAATAATGACAATGCCGGTCCGGGTGACCCATATCCCTTCGAAGGCAAACAAAATCCCTGGCTGGAACTGTTAAAGAAACGCTCCTCCTACACTGGAGCCCCTACAAATCAAAAACCAGGAAATGCCCTTCCAAAACATGACCGCAACGCGTTGAATCTTATTGAGCCGATGAGTCAGGGTGACCAGGCATTTACGGCGCAGTATCTCCGGGATAATGTCTCAGCTTTTGATGAAAGCGCGGAAGGTGTAGCCCGGCACGACCGGTTGTGGCGCGGAACTACTTCTGTTGAAGCCGCGGACAAAGAGGGTTGGGTAGTATCTATAACACCCAGTGGCGGATGGCTGCCGGCATGCATTGCCGGAAATACCGGAATCGGCATGAGCCAGCGCATGCAAAGCTTTGTGCTGGACAGTATCATTAATCCTTTCAACGTAGTAGCACCGGGTAAGCGGCCCAGGGTGACCTTAACGCCTACACTGGCACTTAAAGATGGAAAACCATTTTTGTCGTTTGCCGTGCAGGGTGGCGATACGCAGGACCAAAACCTGTTACAGCTTTTTTTAAATATCGTAGAGTTTAACATGACCGTACAACAAGCCTGTGAAGCCGCCAATATCAACAGCGATCAATTGTGGCTCTCACTGGGCGGCACAAAACTTTCCGATCGCCTGCCAAAACCAGGGAATCTGTTATTGGGAAGTAAGACGCCGGAGAGTATCCGCGACGAGCTGATAAAAATGGGATACAAGCTAAGCTTTGGAGAACGCACCAGCGGGCCGATCAATGCCATTTATTTTGATTGGAAACATGGTTCTTTCTGGGGTGGCAGCTCGAATAATGGTGAGGATTATGGCATTGGTTGGTGATACCAAGGTCTTACCTTAGTTTTTCAAAGTCGAAATTTCCTTTTACATGCCTGTTCAGGTAAGTCCCTTTGGAATCAGCGATTTTCATCGCCTGGTATATTTTTTCAGGTACATTTTTATAAGCGTACACCATCCCAGAAACAAATATTATTGTCAGGGTTGCAGATTCCCGGTCATAATTCATCGCGGCTACTACAGATGACGGCATAAAGTATTTATGAAAAACGGTATTGTCCTTATTAAAAAATAATGCCAATCATGATCCGGAGACCGCCATTAGTTGTGCGGAGCCTGAACTGGCATAAAATTTTATGACTATGTGGAACTGCCCGCTATGTAACCGGCAATTTGTAAAAACCAACCAGGTGCATTCCTGTCTGGACAAAACCCTGGATGATTTCCTGGAAGGCAAGTCGGAGCACACTACCGGGCTTTTTTACTTTTTTATAGCTGAATACAGATCGCTCGGGGACGTTTCCATCCACCCCACCAAATCCATGATTGCTATCCCGGGAAAAAGAAAGCTGGCCTACATCATACAATTAGGGAAAAATTTTATAGACGTGGTCTTTTCCTTCAAGCAAGCTTATCCCGACAACCTTTGTTTTGTAAAAATAAAACAGGTGCCTGGGACGAACGACTTCAACCACCATTTCCGTATGTATTTTAAAGAAGATATCAATGAAGAAGTAAAATATTATATGAAACTTGCCATAGAGAACACATAAGCCAGGGATAAGAAAAGTTTACTAAAATCAGTAAATAACGAATAGGTGGTCTTTGAAAAACATTGTTTAGTCATTAAATGTCAAAATGCGCATATTATTCCACAACAACGCTAATTTGGCCTTACCTTCTTAACGTTGCAGTGATTTTGGATAAAAATGAACTAACTGATCGTTTAAAGACTTATAAGTTACAAGCAATATTCCAGGGCAATTTTCTCATAATCTCTTCTATCTTTTGGGAACAGGGCAAAGTTTCCCGAAATAGCATATTTGTTATTTTAAGTAGCTGCATTTAAATGACAATCAAGTGGTAATAACCATTTAGAGCGTTTTTAAGAAATGACCGGAAATATTGATTTGCTTGTTTGGTTCAGTTATTGCATAGGGTCTTTTGATCCCTTCCTTTAGAAAAAAGTACCCCCAGGTGTTATTGAGCTTACATACCATTTAATTAACAGTTTAACTTTAAATTCCCGAAACCCAGGAAATGATCAGATTATTAATCTTTATAATTTTATCTTCTTTCATTACACATGCTGGTGGTCAAACTATTGACTTTACTTTTGAAACAAGCAACGGATTATATTGCAGCCCTTCGAAGGTAATATTTAAACAAGCCTGCACAGGCAACCCGGTGAAATTTATATGGAGCTTTGGTAATAATTTATATAGTAATAAAGCAATAGATTCAACTTCCTATACAACTGCCGGAACCTATACGGTAAAACTGATTGCGACTTTTGCCACAACTACTTTAGAGCTGTCCAAAACCGTTGTTATAAATCCAACCGTCACGGTTGGCATAGCATTTAATAAAAATTTTATTTGCCAGCCAGGCCCCATTGATTTCACAGCCAACGGTAGTGGAAACGTTACAGGTTATGAATGGGATTTTGGAGATGGCACGGCGATTGTAAATACGCCGTCAAAGACAACCACTCATGCATTTACAAAGTTTGCTACTAATATTGTCACATTAAAAGCTACGGCAAATTCGGGATGCTATGATACTACCAGCACGGCCATTTCTATTACAAAATTTCCTATGACGGGGACTGTTTCCCAGAACAGGGGCTGTATACCCGCGGCTGTAAAATTTAAAGTAAGTGCTACCCTGCCCACCAATTCTACCATTAGCAGTTACACCTGGAACTATGGTGACGGAAGTCCGCCGGAAATCTCTAATGCAGACAGTGCCACGCATACTTATCCGGCGGTAGGTGATTATTATGCCACCGTTGCGGTAACGACGAGTGAAGGTTGTACCAATACTTATGAATTTACTAAATTGTTTTTCGGAACGCCACCGGTTAATCCCATCGGCCGCATACAAACCAACCCGTTTTGCGCTTCTGACAGTGCGGTCTTTATTGCCAAAGCTATTGACGCCAACAGGTATTTCTGGGATTTTGGCGATGGCACGCAGGCATCCACTACCGATACGATCATCAAACATAAATATAAATCGTTGGGCACGAAGACTGTCAGGGTTAAATGTTATTACAACGACTGTGGCGCTCCCACAGTGTTTTTCAATATTTCTGTAATAGGAGTAATAGCCAATTATTCCCTGGCAAATACCTGCACCAATAAAAATTCTTATTCATTTACCGATAGCAGCCTTGGCAAACCGACCAGCAGGCTTTGGGATTTTGGAGACGGTGTCCAGCAGTCTAATGTAGTCAGTCCTACCCATAGTTTCCCGATCGTTGGAACGTATGCTACTACCTTACACCTCTTTGATGCGGTAACTGGTTGCAGTGATACGCTTTCGAGGCTGATATATACGGCAGTTCCAAAACTCTACAGTGCAGATTCAGCTGTTTGTAAGGACAAATCGGTTAGCTTTTCCATTTTAGACAACTACACGGACACGTCTTCGCGTTACACCTGGAATATTGCCGGGGTTCAAACCGGGCCTGTCGCTGATACTATCATCAACGCTAATGTCACCAATCATGGCAGCTTTAATAATTTTGTCGTGATTGGAAGAGGGATTGAAAATTGCCCGGACACCGTGATATCTGCCAGGCCGCTTATTGTAAAGGGGCCAAAACTGAATTTTACTGTCCCAGCTGAGATTTGCCTGAACGCTCCGCTTTTAGTGAAAAATGATTCTAAGCCTTTTGTAGCCACCGATTCAATTCCTTACTGGTCATGGGATTTTGGCAATGCTACTTATGACACGGCATTTCAGCCGGCACCATTTCAGTACACCGTTGATGGGACATATGCCATACAATTAATTGCTGTTGATAAAAATGGCTGTACAGATACATTGTCTAAAAATGTGACCGTTAACCCGGCACCTTTTTTAGATATTTCGCCTGCGGCCGCAACAGTATGTCCCGGTGAGTCGGTAATCTTGATCGCCTTTCATAACAATAACCTGTTGTGGTCACCTTCGGCCACGCTTTCCTGCGCCACTTGCGACACAACCATTGCCAAGCCCCCGGTATCTACAAAATATTATGGCACTGCAAAAAATTCCTTTAACTGTAGTGTTCGGGATAGTGTGTTTGTTGAGGTTAAAACCCCGTATACAACAACTATCCTCCCTACTGGTATTTATATTTGCCAGGGTGAAAGCACGACCGTTGAAGTAAACCCTAAAGGAAAAAAAATACTCTGGTCGCCGGCTGCAGGTTTATCGGATGCAACGTCTTATAACCCGGTTATCTCTCCAACGCAAAGTACCGTTTATACGGCCACGCTAAGCGATTCGGCTGGCTGCGCCAATAGCAGTAGCGCCACTTTAAATGTGCAGGTAAAATCTTTGCCGGTTGTTGATGCCGGGCCGGATAAATTTTATTCAAAAGGAGAGAGTTATTCCTTCACCCCGGTATACAGCAATAACGTCCGTTCCTATCTATGGACGCCGTCGGACCTGTTGAATTGCAATAGTTGCCCGATACCATCCGGCGTGGCAACTTATAATCAAAAATACATATTGCAGGTAACATCTGACAGTGGTTGTGTGGCTAAAGACAGCGTGACGATCAGCGTAGATTGCAGGAGTTCCAGGATATTTATGCCGGCTGCATTTACGCCCAATAATGATAATCTCAACGATTATTTTTATCCCATGACGATCGGTATTAAAAACATTGCCCGGTTTGCCATTTATAACCGACAGGGCTATATTATTTACCAGGCCACTAATTTTTCACCAAACGATAAGGGGTTTGGCTGGAACGGTAAATTCAAGGGGATCAACCAGTCGATGGGCACCTACATATATGTCATCGAATCTATTTGTGAAACGGGTGAAAAGATCTTTAGGAGAGGTAGTTTTATGCTGGTCAGGTAAAGCTATTCAGCTATTAGAAAACAGGAGCATTCAAAAGATTTTCAGGTTTAGCAGCAACATCAATTTCACACCGGGAAAGATCCTTCCAAACTCTTCAGGAGTTCACTTTTGTAGCGAAAACACCGAGCACCATCTCTGCTCCATCAGCGCAGCCCTACCTGATAATTGTTGAGTATTAAGAAACCATCATTATCAAAATCCTGACCCGTTATCTCTTTACATCAAAAAATGCGACCCCGGCTCCTGTCCTGCCGTCTTCACTCATCCCCTGCACTACTATTGCATACCTGCCAGGAAGATCCGAGGTGTAAAAACCGGTCTGCTCTTTACCAGTACTGCCTGTCATAAAATTTGGCGACCAATAAAGCAGGTTTCTAAAATCGGGAAGGCGGCTGGCATATTGATCCGGTGTTTCATATACAGGCGCATAAAAATCTCTTTGCAGCTGCAATCCTTCATAGTCTATAATGGTAGCCCGTGGATCAATTTCTAAACCAGGCATATCCCCTTTGTAAGTGGTAAGGCTGACGATCCCATCGAATGAGTTATTGCCGAGGAAATATCGCCTGCTGACTACTTCCAGCTTCCTGACCTTTAGCGGATCATAGGCCATAAATTTATTGAAATCAAATATCGGCACCCCGTCCAGTAGCACCAGCGGGGAAGTAGTAAAGGGCGCCCTTACCACTTCGTCAAAGACGGGCAGGTGAAATTTACCATTGCGTTGCCTTACATTAACTTCTATCACATATTCCCGCAGCACTTCCTCCAGGGTGGTAAACCTTACATAATTATCAAGCAGGTATACGACATCGGGTTTTGCGTAAAAAGAAGTGGTGTCCGTTTCCGGCAAAGTGGAACGGTTTAATTTATTGTATAAAAAAGTATTCTGAACCTGGCTGGAAATATACATTTTCAGCAACGCTTCATTTTGCCGGATAAGGTCGTACGGGGGCAAAGCCTTTTGAGAATAATCCGTAAAAAAAGGCCGCTCAATATCAAACCGGTACCCGCTGTCTTTTTCATTGTTTGTTTGCACAACAATATCGCCATCGCTGTAAAATTTCTTCATCTCAAACCTAACGTTACCGTAAGCATCTGCTGCTGCTGTTTGAAACTGTGTACGTATACCCGGAACCGAGACATAGGCCCTGATATCCTGTACCGGCAAACCAGCCCGCAGCGGCGATATTTTGCCATTGATAACATGCCCGTTGACTTCCGGCAAAAACCGGAATGCCGGCTTTTTGTTTGATAAAATGTCGTCCCACTTAAACCTCCTCCAGCCTTGTGTAAGCATTAAATTATCGATGGCCGCTGTTACCGTGTCGTTGTTTTGTTTTAAATAATAATCCGGTGATTCGATCGTACCAGGCAGGTCGGCGCTCAGCAAGAGGTAATTATTAATATCCTGAACATCAATTCCGGTAAGCGAATCAACGCGGTAAACAGCCATCGACATATTCGCAGGGGTAGATTTCCCTTCTTCTGTGGCAGAGCTTACATTGATATTGATTTTTTTTCGCTGTTCATAGGAAGCATGATCAGCAGATGCAGTAATGTGTAGCGTACGCACCGGTTTTTTAAAAAATAACCGCTCACATACCGGCTGCCGGTTTTCATTAAAAATAGTAAAATGAGAAATGCCCTCGCCGGTTTTAGCGTCGTCCAGCAGGAATTCTGTCCGGCCGTTCTGGACCATATTGCTCATCACTGCTTTTACCACATCACGCGTGTGCACGAAGAGAAATATAGTGGCGGGCGCTGCATTTTTATCACCGGCTTCAACGGTTACTTTAATTTGCCCGTTCGGGACACTTTCCAGGTGCATCGCATAACCATTGCTGTAAGCTGCGGGCAGATTCTTTACTAATTGCTGGCGGCCGGGTAGCCTTAGCAGCGCCTTGTAGGTAGAACCTGTTACCGGTGTTAAACTAAAATTTCCTATCCCAAACTTTAGCGGGTGAAAACTTGTAATGGTATCGCCCTTCTCATTCACGATCACACCCTCACAATATACTCCCCGGCCATACTGATCGTTTGCTTTAAATCCAATTGTGCTTTTAATGCCGTTCACCAGGTTCCCTCCTTCAGGAAAGAAAGCGATCTCGTAAGCCGGGTTTAATGCAACGGCATATTCTGCCTGGGTTTTTTGCACATTGACTATGGCCAGTTTTTTTTCAAAGAAATAATCAGCGCCGTAATTTTTCATCCAGTTGGTATAAGCGCGTAACTTATAATTACCGCTAACGAGTGTGGCTGGCAAAAAAAGCGAGCCGGCGCCTGTACCCTTTTCCAGTGCGATTGTCGCTTGCAGGACAGCTTTATTATTCTTATCCAATATCTCTACATAAGCACATTTACCGAGATCGATCGGCTTATGAAAATATGCGTCCACATTATAGATCTTAAACCAGCAAATCTCGCCGGGCACATAATTATTTTTATCCGTATGCACATATATTTTCTCCTGCAAATTATTTTGCCGGTAACTGTCGAATTTATTTTCAATATCCTTTGCAGGCTCCTGTGCATTTACACGAAAGCCGCTTACCAGGATAAGCAACATGACAATAAACCTTCCTGCTTTGTGCATCCTTATTACTTGTAGTTGATGATGAGAAATAAAGGACAAATAATTTTTGATCATGGTCGTTGACTTTTCTATGGCCAGTAGGGTGGTTTAATATTAACGCCTCTTATCCTGCAATCGACACAGTCATCCGTGGAGGCCAAGAAAGTAATGATGCCTCCGAACGGGCTCGATTTCTCAATATTTGTGGGCAATTTACCAGTTGCCTTTTTAATGATACTATCAGGAAAATTTTCAATGATCTCTTCCTGGCAGTTTGGATAATAACCCCACAGCAGCAGTTGGTTGTTAGATATAAATATTCGTTTTTCACGGATCGTACAAATATTAAAAAAACCAATCACCGGTTGATTTGGATTGCTGATACAACGGATATTTCCATTGAGTTCAGATGGTTGCGCGTCGAAAACCGTTCCGACTGATTCTGTATTTTTTTTCATTCTTTCCAGGAAATCATAACCCTCTTTGCTCCATGAATACTGTTTTACATTGACAGAATAAAGCACGCTCGCTTTCCAGGATTTGGCGGGGATATCCAGCAAAGGCAAATGGATAACATCCTGGCTTAGCTTTGCTGACGAACCCAATATCAGCGAAGAGGATGGATTGAATTGCCAGCAGGTGTATATTGCCGGATCACTTGCATCTCTCGGCGTAACGGCCGTATTCAGGTTATTGACAGTGATATATTTTAAAGTGGAAGAGTAGGCGGAATGAAATTCCCATGTTTCCTCATATTCCCATTGATAATAACGGGTATTATTTTGCGGATCATGCGTATTAATGAAAAGTTTAAGCCCATTGTCCCGAATCCAATTGATGCTATCGATCGGAGGATTATTTTTTACCGTTACAAAGTCTGAAACATATTCTTCATTATTACTGGTTTTAATAGCCAGCCGGTACTTGAGCGTAGTGTCGAGCTGAAGGCTACCGGTTGTATAATGGCCGTCGGAGCTTTCAAATAATTGCAGGCTGCTGTTGTTGCTGTTCTCTAATGTTACCGTCGCTCCTTTTTCATCAACATTACTGTTGTCTTCTAAATTTGTTGTGCGGGATAACCGTAGATTGGTTGACCCGCCATCATTATTAACCACGCCCTCAATTACCAGGAAACCGGTAACAACCTGCGGGGCGGGAGAAATAAATTTTTCTTTGCAACCCGCACCGAGTAAAACCAGCACAAAGAGTATTAACTTATTCATATTTTAAAGACTTGAGTTCTTGTTTTTAAGGTTACGGCACTTCGTAGCAGTAACCCGATATTTGTATTTTGCCATTCTTTCAACACATATGGCATTACCGGTTTTAAAACCTGATGTTATAATTTATGTATGGGATAGCGCTTCCGAAAATAGAAAGTTTATACCCGTTGATCACCCCGTTTTCAGACACATAATATACCGAATACGGGTTTTTGCGGCCCGTTAGATTATACACCCCGATCGTCCATGAATTGTGCGTTAGCTGGTGTACTTTGTGATTTCCATCAATGTTCATTGAAAAGTCCATCCTGAAATAATCCGGTATGCGGTATTCATTGCGCCCCGCATAAAGCGTGCGCGTAGAACCTGCGTAATAGAACCTGCCGATCGGTAAAGTGATCGGGCGGCCGGTACTGTACGTCGCATTTAAGGAAATGCTGAAACGGTGGCTTGCCCTGTAATTACCAATCACAGTAACATCATGCGGCTTATCGTAATTGGCGGGATACGAGATCCCTTTATTGATCAACTCCCCGGCAAGCGGGTTATCCTGTTTTAAAAGTATCCGTGACCAGGTATAACTGACCCATCCGTTTAATTTGCCGGTCAGTTTTTTGATCAAAAATTCTACTCCATACGCTTTTCCTTTGGTGCCGATCACATCTGTTTCTATGTGATGATTGAGCACCAGGTTAGCCCCGCTTTTATAATCCAGGTAGTTATCTATATTTTTATAATAGACCTCCAGCGAAGTTTCAATTGTATTGGACATTAAATTCTTGTACAGCCCCAGCGAAACCTGTTGTCCGTATTGCGGCTTGATAGAAGGGTCGCTTAATTTCCAGATATCTGTTGGCGCCATCGCCGCAGTATTTGACAACATGTGAATATATTGGCGTTGTGTATTAAAAGATGCTTTTATTGAAAAGCTATCTGTAAAGGCATAACGCGCGGATAAACGAAACTCGGGACCGGAATAAGTTTTTATAAATTTCCCTTTTTGATAGTCAATCGTTCCTGTCATGTTGCTTTCTGTTATCGGCAGTCCGGGCGCATAGGTATTGACAATTTTAGGACCGAGGTAATTATAAAGCGAATACCTGATGCCCCCTTCTACGGTAAAATCCGGTGTGACATTAAACCGGTCATTTATATACAGCGCCGATTCCAATGCCTGCTCCGCGTCAATCTGATCAGGTGATACCAATGATTCTTTTCCATTGGGATTAAAGTACCCGGGATTTAATTTATAATAAATTGTATTTACTCCAAAGTCGATGGCATGGCTGTTATTCAGGTAATAATTAAAATGAGCCTTGAAAAAAGTCTGGTGAATATCAAAACCCATCTTGTACGCATTCAACGGTAGTTTATCGCTTGAGATCGTATAGTCGTATTGATCCAACCCTCCCGTGACCAGGCTATTCAATTTATTGTTGAAGATATGTTTCCATTTAAGTGAGAGGTTTTTATTTTGATAGCCGTATACGGTATCACTGTTAAGGTTAAACCTGTCCCTGCTTAAATAACCCGTCAGGTAGATGGTATTCTTTTTATTGATTTCATGGGTGAGATTTAAATTGAAATCATAAAAACCGGCCTTGCTATCCTTGTACTGATCAGGCAATATATCAAGCAACCAATTGGCATAGGTGGTTCTGGCCCCAAGTATGAAAGAGGTCTTATCTTTTATCAATGGCCCTTCCAGGTTAAACCGGCTGGTAAGCAGACCGATGCCCGCTCCGCCGCTGACCTTCTTTTTATTTCCTTCCCTTCCGTTGATATTCAACACCGATGAAAGACGGCCGCCATACCGTGCAGGGATGCTGCTTTTGTATAATTCGACATCCTTCACTACTTCCGGGTTAAAAGCGGAGAACATTCCAAAAAAATGCGCGGGATTGTAAATTGTGGCGTCATTGAACAGGATCAGGTTCTGATCCGCCGACCCGCCTCTTACATTCAAACCTGTGCTGGCTTCCCCTACTGTTTTTACACCTGGCAAAGTAGTTACCACTCTTAATATATCGGCTTCGCCAAATACAACCGGTACCTGTTTAATGGTTTTTATATCGATCTTTTGCAGCCCCATCTGGGTGCTTTTCACATTACTTATTTTTTGGGCGGATATGGTAACATTCTTTATTGTTAAGACCTGGCTCTGCATATCAATGTTCAGCTTGCCGTCACTGTATAGCTCCAATTGCCTTTTGGTATCCTTCATGCCCAGGCTTTGTATATTTACGGTGTACCTTCCTTTGGGCAGGGAAATAGAAAAATAACCGTATTGGTCGGTTAAAACAGATACATCCGGTTTATCGACATGTAAATATGCACCTGTTACCGGCTCACCAGTTTTTGCATCCGTAACATAGCCTGCAACAATTACATTGTTCTGAGTGGAGGGCGCAGACCGGTCCCCGACCTCGTAAATTTTATTTTCAAGCGATGCCTTCTGATTTTTTTCTCCGGCTGCATTTTTCTCATTCTGGGCATTCGTTTTGTTAGATGCTATATTACTGCCGGGTTTCCCCGCAATGCCATCGCCTTCCGGAAAATTCGTATCGATCGGCTTGCCCCTGGTAATAAATGCATAATCTTTGCCGGCTATGGAAAATTGGAAATCCGTTTGTGCAAATACTTTTTCCAATACTTTTACCAATGGCTCCCTGTTTGCATTGACATTAAAGGTCATACTGTCAAATTGGGCCGGGTCATAATAAAAATGAAGGTTGGTCTGCTTTTCCAGTTCAAGCACAACTTGCTCTATACTTGCTCCGCTTAAATCCGCCGTAATAGTTTTTAAAGAATCTTTTTGCGCAAAGGCTGCCTGCTGGTATATCACCATAACTGCCACCACCAATATAAATGAACCCCATTTTTTCATTTTACTTTTTTAAACCGTCATAGTAAGCCGTCGTTTTGGTCAGCATTTTTTGCTTGTCATTGCGAAAACTAAGGTCGTTTGCTTTTATAAATTGTTGCACTTCTTTTTTATGGTCACCAAATAACCTGGTGATATCTTTCCTGCTCCTGATCGGGTAGGCCCTGCCATCTTTCAGTATATAATAGTGGTTCTTTTCATCCGCAAAATGTTGCAGCTCAGCTGTTGACGATATTACTTCTCTTACAGTTTTCACCTGTTTTTTCAGCAACGAGATTTTTCCCCTATACAGCAAATTGTAAAAGCCACTGTTTACGAGTTCATTGGTAAGGCTGTCTTTTTCTATCCGTATAAAGTCTGATCCGTATAAATTGAAAGCATGAATTTTTCCACTGGTCAGTTGTATATGGTCCGGCCCGGAATTGATTACCACCACATCCTTTACTTCATCATATCGCATAACAATGCTGTCGTACACGATGCCGTCATAGTTAATTGTACCAGCTACAGGTATTTGTGAATTAAAAAATGGAGAGCCTTCAGTAAACCTGAATAAATATTCGCCATAGTTACTCCCATTGTACAAGGCCGACTGGTTGCCGAATGCATGGTGGTATTGAGCGAATGCATTTAACAAGGCTTTTTGATAGAATGAACTGTCAGGCACGGCGCCCTGTGCGGATGAATCTGTTGGAGAAAAGAGAAGTACGGAAGCAGCTAACAGGAAAAGGATAACAATACTTTTTAATTTCATAATCGCAATTAACAGTTAGTTCATTTTGGCAAACAAGCATTTAAAATTATGGGATTAAATCGTAAAAAGAATATTAAGGCGCAAACAATTTTTAGGGACTGGATAATGTCAAAGGAACAGGATAAAAAAAACGGCACAAAATACCATGCCGGTGTGGGTGGGGGTTATATATTTTGCAAGGTCTTTATAGCAGGTGACTTCGATATGAGGTAGTTGAAATTCGAGGCAACGTCTCTCAAGAGGCGGCGCAAAGCCGGGGTTGTTGCACTATTGATAAGCCGCCGTGCGATAAATGAACAAAAATTGCGCGGACTCAGATAGTTTCGAACACAACATTTACGCCAATGCTGCAGCTCGTTGAGAATATTGCTAAAATTGGAAAACTTACCGGAAAGTACTACTCAACAGAACCCATTTAATAGATCCAATCAAATTTAAAAAACATATTTTTTTATTTTATAATATTATTTTAGCACCTGGCCCCCTCCCTGCCTGAAAATTAGTTCTTCGGTATAAAGCTGTAATTTCAAACAAAATGTTTCCGTAGGTGGTAAAATAAATCTTATACCCGGCGATTATGTGAGACTTATTAATCATGTATATAACTGGTACGGATAATGGATAAATTTCAACAGGATTGTACAGGCAATTAAAACATAAGATAAATAAAAATTGTGGGTTGTTTAAAGTTTTTATTGATAAACAGTTCTTTATTAAAACGGACCTCTAATAATTGCGAATAAACTGTAGCTAAAATTAAAAGTCTTAAAATTTAATTGATCTCCTGAAAAATATATCCTGAAAAATCCTGACCTTTATAACTAGGCATCTCTAACCTGAACAGTTGCTTGAAAATACCGCCGACAAAATATTGTTGGTATAATAGATTTTCTATCCAGATGAAATCAGCCTCCCTTGCAACCAAAATGATTTAAAGATTATTAAGGGCATGTGTCAACCTGCTCCCTCAAAAAACTTTATACAGCGTTTTGAACCTGTTTAACTTTCCGCATATGCAAATATTATGTGATCGGGGAAATGGTATGAACACAACTATGAAAAGAAACCGTCTTTTAAAATAAAAATTACAACCGTATTAATTATAATAAATGATTTCGATATGGCAGGTCGTTTTAAAAACACGTAACCAGCCATTACTTAACTAAATAAATTTCTGATCATAAACTTTACGCTATGCGATTTACTGGTTTGCTTCTTGTCATCTTAAACCTGCCGGGTTTTCTTCCACACACATTTGGCCAGCAAAAAAAGCTTTACATCGCTAACGAGGACCATACCGATTACCTCTGGATCGCAGATGCTGCCGCTTATCGCACCGCCTATATAAACCAGCTTGACTACTATATCAACCTGATGGAAACTCAAAATGATACTATCCTGCCGCAATACCAGCACCGGTATAATTGCGATAATTCTGTATGGGTGTATGAATACGAAAAGGCTAAATCCGCAGCGGATTTTCTGAGACTTATCCAAAAAATCAAAAGCGGGCATATAACGGTACCATTTAACCCATTGGTGCCCCTTTATGGAGCACAAAATGCAGAGGTCGCCTTGCGGGGAATGTACTACGGTGGCTATCTCGAGCGTAAATATGGGATTAAAATAGATATGGCAGTCATGATGGAGAATCAAACTTTTCCTTTGGGCATCAATAGCTTATGGGCAGGCGCCGGCGCTAAGTATAGCTGGAAGGGCGTTTGTAATTGTGGCTCCCCGATCTTAGACCTGGATAACAGGAAACACGAAATTTATTATTCCCGGGGTATGGACGGGAAAGGCGTGTTGATGAAATGGTACGACTTTACAGGTACCAGCGACCTGGGCGGATATGTTGAAGCGGCTTATACAACCGAAACAATCAGTAAGTTGGTCTTGAAATGCAACACCACCAAATATCCCTACCTGGTTGCGGGTGCATTTGGAGTAGGCGGCGACGAGCTTGAAAATTTTTCTGATTATTTGCCTGCACTGGCAAAAAGAGAAAGCAATGCTAACCAGGCAGTCTATGTATCAGATAAAAAAGATTTTTTTGTAGATTTTGAAACCTTGTATGCTGCTGTTACACCATCACAAGCCGTTAGTTTTGGCAATGACTGGGACCTTTTGGTTACGACGATGGCCAAAGTATCGGGAGATGTAAAACGTTCATCGGAAAAACTGCGGGCCGCTGAAGCAATGGCTTCCCTGGTTGCCTTAAAAGACACCAGCTTTGGCCAGAACCTGGCCGCTAAGCGGGAACTGGCCTGGATCTCAGTTGGTAAATATTATGACCACGACTGGACGGCCGATGGCATAGCCTCTGGCGGGCGGGCCCAGTTTCAGCGGGACATGCAACGCAACTTTTCAAGTTATGTAGACACACTATATAATTTAGCAGGAACTGCCTTGGGCAACCAAATCGCGAAGAAAGGGGCCAATACCCGCTTTTATGTTTTTAATCCGTTGAGTTGGGAAAGGACCGACGTGGCTGATTACCGGTATTCAGGAAGCTTGCCGGTAAAAGTGATCGATTTAAAGACCCAGCAGGAAATCCCCTCCCAGGTTGTATCTGTTAATTCCGCGCAATATGTTAGGATACTCGCATCGAATGTTCCTTCAATCGGTTACAAAACATTTGAAATTCAAACTGGCGCCGCCACTGCGCTGCCAGTTGCCGCAACTTTTTCAAATGGCATTTTTGAGAATGACCTTTACAAAATAACTTTGTCGAATAACGGGTCCATCACCAGCCTGATCTATAAACCAGATGCAAATTTTGACTACAAAGGCAGCGGAGCAATGAATGATTTTGGTAGCGGCACCCTCACCTCCGGCACTTTCACAATAGAAAACAGCGGGCCGGTATCTGTTTCAGTTATTTGTACCAGCACCAGCCCTTACAAACACGTTAACAAGATCACGCTTTTTAAATCGATACAAAGAATAGATATCAATGACCAGTTGAACCATGATATCAAAAACACAACGGTCAGCTACCAGTTTCCAGTAAACATAAGTAACTCGACTGTTTGGCATGAAGAAGTAGGTGCTGTAATAAAAGCCCGGCTGGAATCAAACGGCGGTCAGTATGCCAACCAGAACGCCCGTTATGACTGGCTAACGGCGAATCATTTTGTTCATGTGGGTAATACGTCAAGAGGGCTTACGATCTCAAATTTGGGCGCGCAATTTTTTAAGTTGGGAAACAGCACGTACGATTCCCTGGATGAAAACAGTAATAACATTCAATTTTTGGCCGCCGGGAAGGTGTCGTATGGTACCCTGGGAATCAGTAACCAGGATGGGGACAGTTCCTTCCAATACCAATTTGCACTTCAGCCGAAAACAGGTGTTTTCAATCAAAGTTTATCCATGAAAATGTCCATGGAACATCAAAATCCCCTGGCCACCGGTACGGTCGGTGGCGGAACTATTTACCCTGACACTTTATTCAGCCTGCTTAAAATTACCCAGCCGGATGTATTACTGTGGTCGGTGAAACCTTCCGAAGAAGGCTCTGCCAAAGGAATTGTAACACGCGTATGGAACCAGGCGGCGGCCGGATCTATTACCGCGGGCGGTACCCTGCCAATTTTATCCGCCAAAAATGCCTCGCATGTGGAGACCGACATTAACGCCGCGATCGTTTTGAATGGAAATTTGCAGGAGAGCATTGGTGTACAGGAAATGAAGACGTTCAAATTATTTTTTAAAGATTCTGCCCTTGTCCGCCAAAGTACTACTTACACTTTTACCGGCACCGGCAACTGGAGTGAGGCTGCGAACTGGCGCAATAATTTAAAGCCACCGGTAATATTACCAGTTGGTGATTTTATCATAATCGATCCCCTTGCAGGTGGTGAATGTCTTTTAAATATTTCACAAACGATCAGTTCCGGCAGCAGCCTGCAGGTGGCGGCAGGAAAAAAATTGAGGGTGCCTGGGAATCTTGTCATCACGAAGTGACGGTTTACTTTCTTCGTCGATTCTTCAGCAAGTCCTTTCATAAATGGTTTTTATATTCAAATAATACTGGCGGATATTTGCCCCGGCGTGCTGGTTATCCTATTCATGTCTTCAATTTCACGCATGTCATTTACCCTTTTGGCTTTGGCAATTCCTTCCGGGGTAATTTTTCATTCCGGCTGGCGGTGTTGTAAACAAATGCCGCCACGATGGTTGCAGCCTGCATAAGGTCGGCGCCGACCAGGTGATCATAGCTGTCCATGTTGGTATGGTGCGTACGTGTGCTATACTCAATTTCATCCTGTATAAACTGGAAACCCGGGATGCCCACACCGTCGAAGGAAAGATGGTCGGTTCCACCAGTATTTGAAATGGTAATTGTTTTCGCACCCATTGAATTAAAGGGCTCCAGCCATTGGGTAAAAATTGGCCGTACCTGCTCATTGCCCTGCAGGTACACTCCCCTGATCTTCCCGGTGCCGTTATCGAGGTTAAAATAGCCTGACACCCTTGTATGTTCTTCTTTTAAATCCATAGTTGCCGGATCAGCTAAATGATTTTTGACATAGTTTCTCGAACCAAGTAAACCCTGTTCTTCCCCGCTCCATAAAACAATGCGTATGGTGCGGCGCGGTTGCAACCCGCTTTCTTTCAGGATGCGTATCGCTTCCATCATCACGGCGCAGCCGGCGGCATTATCCGTGGCACCGGTAGCACCCTGCCAGCTATCCAAATGACCGCCCAGCATTACGATCTCGTTGCCCAGGTCGGTGCCTTTTATTTCTGCTATCACATTATATCCCTTGAGGTCTTTGCTGCTGAATTCAGTTTGTACATCTATATCCAGTGTTACCGGGTAGCCGCTGTTTGCCAGGCGGACCATACTCATGTAATCCTCCATCGCTATCATCATATCCAATATATTTTCGGGATCACCGGCACCATAAGCACCGCCACCCTGAACGAATAAGGTGCCATCATACCCACGCGGGCTCATACTAAGCAGGGCCAATGCGCCCTCTTTGGTAGCCATGTCTTTTAACCTGGCCGCCACCGTACCCGCACCCCTGGTGCGAATTTGTTGTTCCCGCCTCCGGCGTGCATCTGCCGTATCTACCGGTGGCGCTGTTGCACCAGCCATTTTCTCGAGATCCGCGTCGGTGCGCCTGCTGGCATCGGATGTGAAAGTTTGTTTTAGTGTATCTGTACGGTAGAGCAACAACACCTTGTTTTTCATTTTGCCACGATATGCTTCCAAAGCAGTTGAATCATCGGCTTTAACCAACAAAACATCGGCATGTTGCAGTCCGCCGGTTCCCTTTGTCCATGTTTTCGGGTAGCCGATCAGTGGCCGGTAGTAAGGCGCTGTCAGAGCGATGTATGATTTTTTCAGCTCCCAGCTTTTTCCAAAATCTCCCCATGGCTCAAGGGTTACATTTGTCAATCCCCATTTTTCCAATTCGCCGCGTGCCCAATTGGCTGCACGGAAATATCCCGGAGAATTGGTTAGCCTTGGCCCGGACACATCGGTCAGGTGAAAAGCGATATCCATTACTTTTGAATTTCCCAACCCTTGCCTTTTTATTTTGCTGATGGCATCCATATCTACTTTTTCCTGGGCGTAGGTGCCGAAACAAAGCAGGGCGCTAATTAAAAGAAGACTGATCGCTTTTCTCATATATTATTTTTTTTGATGATAGTAAGTTAAGAAAATATTTTTAGAGAAGTAAAAAGGCAATAAATATACTGATCAGAAACAATGGTGATGAGATTTACTGAATCTCAAAATCAGTTGCTGAAGGCTGCAATATTTACGGATCCAAATAAATGCAGTTGATTAATTTTGAAGGCATGACTATTTCTCATTTTTAATTATCAGCATGGCAACCAATTATTTTATACTACCCGGCCTTGGCAATTCAGGCGAATTACATTGGCAAACATGGCTTGAAAGATCATCTGCCAATTTTCAACGGATCGAACAAGCAGACTGGGATTCGCCAGCCTGTTCAGATTGGATAACAGCAATAGATGAACAGTTAAAAAATGAAGACCTGTCGACAGTGGTTTTGATAGGCCATAGTTTAGCCTGCGCAACCATTGCACATTGGGCGGCCAAATATAAGAGGCAAATAAAAGGAGCCATGCTGGTAGCACCCAGCGATATGGAAGCGCCGGGGTATAATTTTCCGGCTACAGGATTTGCACCCATGCCTGCAGATCCGATCAGTTTTAAAACGATCGTTATAGCAAGTACGGATGATCCCTGGGTAAGTATTGAAAGGGCAAGACATTTTGCCGGTTGCTGGAACAGTGATTTTATTAATATCGGTAAAGCCGGCCACATCAACACCACAGCCGGGTTTGGGGAATGGCCCTTTGTAATGAACCTGCTAAAAACATATTTTGAAGATGCAGGCTGATTAATTACCAGGCGCTATCTTTAAAAAAACACCAAGAAGATGGAAGCATCAGGCAACAGCATTTTCTCCCTGCATAATTTCACCGAGGGCTTTTCTTTTCATGGGTTGCTGTTTCCAATAGGTAAGGCTTCGCCAAACCCACTCCAGCGGGCCAAAGCGGAAATAATGCAACCAGGCATGGCTCCATATTATTTCGACCACCCAAATTGCTGCCACGACATAATAAATCTCGTAGCGCTGTAATTTTCCAAACATGCCAAATCCAAATCCGTAAAAGTACACGGCACATATCAGGGATTGCATAAGGTAATTAGTAAATGCCATCTGCCCGACAGGTTTCATTAATCTAAACAGCCAGCCAAACCAACCGGATTTGTGCAATAGCATGATGAGTCCGAATATACCCAGCGAGCGAAGCGTTCTTGATATTTCATAATATTCAAAGCGTATGCTTTTTATGTGATCAAAATGATTGAATCTCGCCAGGATCAGCGGCTGTAGCCGGAAGTAGGAAACAGTGAGGCCGGCACCCAATCCAAGGATGCAAAGCAGCCAATATATTTTAACAGGAGCGCCCCCTGTTAAAATCCCATTTTTATAGAATGCCATCCCGATGAACATAAATACCAACACATCCCAAAGGCCGTAATAGGTAAAATAAAATTCCAACCGGGTACTTAAATTACTGAAATTGGAATATACCTCCGGGTATGTTCCCCTGATTTCACGGAGGTTCTTTTCCATTTCCTTTCGCTGACTTTCTATACTGGCCCTTTCTTTGAAGCCGGTCATTTCGCCAAGCTCCTCCTGTTGAAGTTCAGTCAATTTGACTTTTGTAGTATCAAGCCTTGCAATCGCTTCCCCTTTTGCGATTACTTTATGGTCCCGGTATAAATTGATGTTTTCTCTTGCCGTCATCAGCAACATGCAAATAAATGCCGCGATCAATAATGACTTAGGTGAAAGCCGCCGAAAGGCGAAAGCAATGATACCGATGATCGCATACTGAAATAAAATATCCCCGGACCATAACAGGACGAAGGCATTTATCAATCCAAAAAATAATAACCACAATTGCCTGCGGATAAAGTATTCCGCCGTCATTAATCCATCCACCCGTTTTTCCAGGCGCGTGATAAAAAGTATAATGCCTGCGCCAAACAATAATGAAAAGATAGCGCGCTGGCTTCCCTCTAAAAACCAGTTTACAAAATACCAGGCCTTTTGATTGATCGTGCCTAATTCGTTATTCACCATGAGGTTATCGCTAACAGGATCCGGCAAGGCGAAATATGGAATATTCATCAGGAGTATTCCCAACAATGCAATGCCGCGAAGGCTGTCAATGATTACAATGCGTTCCCGCTGGGAAACCGGAGCGACGCCCGGAAAAGATGAAATGCCTGAATTCATACCGTGATTTTTTGATAATTTTAAACATACTGGTTTACACGGTATTGATTAAGTTGCAGCCTGAGTGGCGGTAAGATAGAATATCAAATTTGCAAATCAAAGCAAATAAGCAAAAGTTTCATAAAAAATCACAGGGGGCTTTGTAAGTGGTTAGCGCTGGGTGGTAACTGGTAGTGGTGGGTGTTGAGTATTAAAAATTAAAAATGGTGCGGAACATACCAGTATCCAGCCCCCAGCCTACCTAATAATTCATCAACTTCTCCACCGCCTCACCCAGCCGGCTATACGCCATGAAGTTTTTTTCCAGTTCTATGTTAAAAGGGATCGGGGTATCCAGCGATGCGCAGCGCATTACGGGTGCATCCAGTAATTCAAAACAATGCTCCGCGATCCAGGCGGCTATTTCACCGCCGATACCACCTGTTAATGTATCCTCGTGCAACAATAAAACCTTACCGGTTGCCTGTACCGCATTTTTTATGGCAGCATAATCGAGGGGTAATAAAGTTCTCAGGTCCAGGATGTATAAGGAGATATCCGGGTGATTTTTTGCATAATCCATCGCCCAATGTACACCTGCCCCATAAGTAATAATAGTGAGGTCATCGCCATCCTGCACCAGCCTTGCCTTACCGATCTCGATTTCAAAATATGTTTCCGGCACCGGTCCGCTGATGCTGCGGTAAAGCGCCTTGTGCTCAAAATACAACACAGGATTGAGATCATTGATGGCCGCGATCAATAAACCTTTCGCATCCATCGGTGTGGAGGGATATACAACTTTCAAACCCGGCGTATGTACGAACCATGCTTCATTGCTTTGGCTGTGAAAAGGGCCGGCGCCCACACCGCCGCCTGTTGGCATCCTGATTACCACATCGGCTTTTTGACCCCAGCGCCAATGTATTTTTGCCAGGTTATTGATGACCTGGTTAAAGCCAACGGTTACAAAATCTGCGAACTGCATTTCCATTACCGATTTGTATCCTTCCAGTGAAAGTCCGAGTGCCGCCCCAACGATAGCGCTTTCGCAGATTGGTGTGTTCCTTACCCTTGCCTTCCCAAATACATTCAAAAGGCCTTCGGTTATTTTAAAAGCACCCCCGTATTCCGCAATATCCTGTCCCATCAAAATAAGGTTTGGGTGCTGCTGCATGCTTTGGTAAAGGCCCTCTTTTATCCCGTCGATGAAACGGATGCCTTCTCTTGATGTATCAACGGATATTTCACCTGGCCTCGCATTGTCAATTATTTTTACAGTCGCCTTATCAACTCCAGGCTTTGCAAAAAGGTCATCGTGTTCTTCAAATGTATTCACCACCATCGGCATCGGTTCGTACCCGGTCTTTAATTCTGATTCGATGTATTCCTTTAACTCATTGCGTATATCCGTAACCGATTGCTCATTCAAAACGTCCTGGCCGATCAGGTAATGTTCATAGTTTTTTATTGGGTCCTTTTGTTCCCACAGGTCAAATAAATGCGGGGGAACGTATTTCACACCGCTTGCTTCCTCATGCCCCCTCATGCGAAAGGTCATACATTCTATGAGGTAAGGTTTCTGACGTTCGATGCAATAGTCCCGCACCCCTTTTATGGTTTCATACACTTCCAGGATATTATTGCCATCGATGCGAACGCCTTCCATTCCATAACCACGTGCCCGTTCTACCAGGCTAAAGCAACGGTATTGCTCACTTACTGGTGTGCTTAATCCATACCCGTTGTTTTCTATCACAAAAATTACGGGCAGGTCCCAGACTGCGGCGACGTTTAGCGCTTCATGGAAATCGCCCTCGCTGGTGCCGCCTTCACCGGTAAACGCCAGTGATATTTTTTCCTCTTCCCTTAATTTGTGTGCCAGGGCCACTCCATCCGCAATTGCCAGTTGCGGGCCGAGGTGAGATATCATTCCGCAAATATGATGAGCCGCGTTGCCAAAATGAAAACTTCTTTCGCGGCCCTTGCTGTAACCATCCTTACTTCCCTGCCATTGTTTAAATAATTTATTCAACGGCATATTGCGTGTGGTAAATACCCCCAGGTTTCTATGCAGCGGCATTATCCATTCGTCCTCTCTAAGCGCCATAGTTGCCCCTACGGAAATCGCCTCCTGCCCAATACCACTGAACCATTTTGATATCTTTCCCTGGCGGAGCAGCAACAACATTTTCTCTTCGATCATCCTGGGTAAAAGAAGATTTTTATATATACTGAGCAAGTCGTCGTTCGTTAGATCTTTCCTGTTGAATTGCATGGAATATTGATTGTTAGTTTACTGTTTCCAGTTTACTGCCTGTTATTTTTTTAAAGCATGAAGTTAGCAATATTACCTGCAACGGCACGGTAAATACGGGCAAAGATTTAAGTGCAAAGAAGAAATACTTTTTGGAAAAATGGTGGTTATCATTAGTGGTTTCACAACGAAATGTTATTACTTAAAAAAAAATAATTATTTTATAATGTGGTTTATGCAAAAACGGCGGCAACCGCATCACGACATAAACTGTAAAACATGAAATTATACTCTCACGCAATGATCACGTCCGTTTTTACCTGCATCGCACTTTTATCTGTATCCCCCAAAATACCGGACCAGGCCTACCCTAAAATAAATCCGATAGTAGCTAAAGACCCAAAAATACAGGTGGCCATTTTACTGGATGTCAGCAACAGCATGGACGGCCTGATAGAACAGGCGAAAGCGCAGTTGTGGAACATGGTCAGTGTAATGGGAAAAGCCAAATGCGGTAACACGACACCGCAAATTGAAATAGCCCTGTACGAATACGGCAGGCCAGGCAATAACGTAAAAGAAGGCTATGTAAAACAACTGAGTGATTTTACATCAGACCTTGACCGGCTTTCACAAACCTTGTTCAATATCAAAACCTATGGAGGTGATGAATACTGTGGCCATGTCATCTATAGTTCATTAACAAAGTTGAACTGGGATAGCGCAGGGTCTAATTACAAAGTGATCTTTATTGCAGGGAATGAAGATTTTCTGCAAGGCGATATCTCTTATACCAAAGCCTGTGCTGAGGCCACTAAAAAAGGGGTGATCGTCAATACTATTTATTGTGGTGATAAAAGGCAGGGAGTTAGTGAGCACTGGAACCTGGCAGGCGAATGTGGAAGCGGCAGTTATACCAATATTAACCAGGATGCGAAAATGGATGATATCGCAACGCCGTATGATAGCTTACTGTTTTCATTAAATGACCAGCTAAACAATACATACATCGCATATGGATCAGCGGGCCAGGGATATTTCATCCAGCAGGCCGAAGTTGATAAAAAAAATTATAGCCTGAACAAATCGGTTGCTGCAAAACGGGTTGCTGTCAAAGGGAAAAAGGAACTGTATAAAAACACCACCTGGGACCTGGTTGATGCGTCGGCTTATGACAGTTTGATGGTGGACAAAGTGGATATGAAAACTTTACCGGATAGCCTGAAAACAAAAAGCAGGACCGAAATCAAAGCCATCATAAAGGAAAAAAATAAAGTACGCACATCCATTCAAAAACAAATCGCCACTACCAGTACGCAACGGGAACTTTATATTGCTGGAGAAAAAGCCAAATCCACCACCGGCAATACAACTGCAACACTTGAAACTGAGATAGAAAAAATTATTCAACAACAGGCAAAGCGATTTAACATGGTGATTGAGAAATGATCTTTATTTATTGCGCCTCTTCTTTTTTGGCTTTAAAAGCTTTTTTATGTACAAATGAATTGAATAAGGAGAGTAGGAAACTGAACAGCACAGCGTACCAGAAACCTTCCACTTTAAAGCCATTTATGAAATATGCTGCGGCTAAAATGATACATGCATTGATCACAAACAAAAACACTCCAAGGGTGAGGATGGTTACAGGAAAGGTCAATACGATTAGCAGCGGCTTAACGGTTGCATCGAGGATCGCCAGTACGATTGCCACTATGATTGCTGTAAAAATATCATGGATCATTATGCCAGGAAGGATTTTCGCCAGGATAAATGCGTTGACGGTAGTGATCAATATTTTTAGCAAAAATTTCATAGTGGGCTATTAGTAATCGTTATAAAAACACGGAGGACAACTGATAAAATCTAAAGCCGCTGAATAATTATAGCCTGTTAAATTCGACTGTTGGCTGCTGGTTTATCTTGTCGCAGTATAGCCTTTAAATTCTTTGATTTGAGCATAGATTGTAGCACCAAGTAAATTCCATTCTACTATCCCGTGAACTGAATATTCGAATTTATTGTTGTCATTTACCTGGTTTATAATAATTGAAATTGGCTTCCAATTTGTCCCACTTATAAATCCTGCTGTTGATGAATATGCACTTATCGGAACATTCATTTTGCCTTGTTTGTCTTTACCATATTTAATTCCCAGGTAATATTTGGAAACTAATGTTTTTTCCAAATCAACATCGATTAAATAGCTCTCATTACTCTTCAAACTGTCTTCTGCTACAAATTCCCAGGTCTTGAACTGGTTTGAGTTTGGCTCTTTATTGTCATCGTCGTTATTTGAGTGCGCAACAAAAGATAAAAGTCCAAACACGAAAATAATGGAAGCAAAAAGTCCAACTTTTTCCCGAACAAGTTTGGTCGCTTTAAAACAGGTTACAATAAAGAACAAGAAGATTCCAAGGTTTAATAAGCCCCATAGTAAATATATCATTGTCGAATTATTTAATAGCTTAAAAAGCCTGCAGCCAACCTACAGATTGATAACGCCGCCTTGTTATAAATATTTTCCGCCGATGTTTTTTAGTCGCATTCATTCTAAGCCATAGCAAAGTAACTAACCAGGGACTGCGAGCTGTTATTAAATCACTACCAACTCATAAAAATCACCAGGCTGTAAATATTTTTCTGCCAGGGCTTTTAATTCTTCTGCAGAAATAGTCTTGATGGTTTTGATAGAATCATAAAAATACTGCTCGTCAAGATTATTTAAAATTATATTTTTCCACCTGCTGATGATCTGGAAGGGACCGTCCAGGTCGCCTAAAATAGACCCGATCATATAGTTCCTTACCAATAACAATTCTTCATCATCGATCAGGCTTTCACTCATAGAGGTCATTTCCTTATAGATTTCTTCCACGGTTGCCTCGCACACATCTTTTCCGGCTTCGGTACTGATCAGCCACGCGCTATCCTGCATATGATTTTGTACGTAGCTATGTATGCCGTAGGTGTAGCCTTTATCTTCCCGGATATTACTCATCAGCCTGGAGCCAAAAAATCCACCCAGCACCGTATTCAACACCATCACATTCATAAAATCAGGATGATGCCTATTGGGGAACGGCCTTGCTATCCTGATAGCTCCCTGTACGCCATTTGGATCATTAGAGATCCGTTGTTTTTTTTGCGCTGCCGGTAAAATAATACCCGGAGCCGGACGAAGATTACTGGTGGTTATCGGCAGGTCACCAAATTGTGTATTCATTTCTTCAAACAATCCCGCAGGAAGGTTGCCAGCTACAAATATTACCGCATTACCATCAACATAATATTGTTGAAAATGAGTCTTCATCTGTGCCGTCGTCAACGCATCATAGTCTTCTGCAACCAGGTATTTTCCATACGGATGTTGCTCACCATATAAATAAGCATCGATCAGCCGGTTGGCAACAAAATCGCATTTCTGCAAATTGACCGATAACTTTTGTTTACTGTTTTGAATATAAATATCCAGTTCCTCTTCCGGAAAAACCGAATCTGTGATCATCTCGCGCATTACCGGCAGCAATTCATTGAGGTGTTTGCTGAGTGTATGCAAGGACACCACGGCTGTTTCATTGTGACAGGTTCGGTTGCAATACGCGCCATAATATTCGAAATGTTCATTTATCTGGAAAGCTGTCTTGGTTGATGTACCGTTTCGTAACATGTAATTTGTAGCGGCAGCAACTCCGTTGTTGGTTTCATAACTGTTGCCGGCGAAAAATACCATTTCGATCTGCAGCACATCCTGCGCACCGGCATTGATAGCATAAACCTGCACACCATTATCCAATACAAATTTTTCGTATGGTTTAAGCTGCAGGTGAAATTCAATGGCATCTTTTATTAAAGGAGATTTTGCTCTGTCGATCATTAATTGGTAGTTGATGTTAATAGTGTGTGACGGTCGATTGCTGGCTGAACTCAAGCCATTGCAAGGAAGTACATTAAAAGATCCAGCATCGGAATGTATTGCTGGTGTAAGTGCTAATTATTTGAATAGTAGTAAAGGGTATTGCAGTTGTTTTCATCAAAGATCACCCTGCTTTCATTCAATAATTCTTCCCTGGTTACGGCCTGGTATATTTCAAGTTCTTTATTGATCAGCTCGGCATCTCCTAACAATTCATACATGGCCAGGCTGGTGGCGCGGTTCATTACGCTCATGTCTTCAAAGGCCATCATGCTTTCCGTCTTGTTTTTAACTTTTTGCAGTTCCAACTCGCTGATACCTTCCTGTTGCAGCCTGACGATCTCTTCCATTACAGCTGCTTCTGCATCTTTCATATTCACGCCTTTTACAAGCTTGCCCTGTATGGACAAAAGTCCTGCATCGGTGCTGCCATAATGCGAACAATCAATATTGCTGAATAATTGTTTTTCTTTTACCAGTGCCTGGAATAACCGCGATGAACCGCCACCACTTAATATCTCAGTGATCAGGTCGGTCACATAATAGCGTTTATCAAGCCGGGGATAAATATGCCAGCATTTATACAAGGCGTCCAATGGAACGCTCGCTCTTATTTCCATGGTTTTGGGCGCTGACTGCTTTGGTTCTTCCGGCAATTGACGATCGTATTTGGTACCCGACGGTATTGGTCCGAACCATTTATTTGCCAGTTCTTTTACCAGTTCAACAGTTACATTTCCTGCCACCACCAATATAGCATTGATGGGTGTGTAGTGTTTATAGAAGAAATCTTTTACATCCTGCAAAGTCGCATCTTCCACGTGCTTAAGGTCCTTCCCGATAGTCATCCACCTGTACGGATGGACGGTGTAGGCGAGTTCCCTCATTTTGTGCCAGGCATCTCCGTAAGGTTTATTGATGTAATGCTCTTTAAATTCTTCACATACTACTTTACGCTGCACTTCCAGGCTTTTGGCATCAAAGGCAAGACTAAGCATACGGTCGCTTTCCAGCCAAAAAGCTGTCTCTATATTTTCAGCGGGCAACTGGCAATAATAGTTCGTAAGGTCATTGGTAGTGAATGCATTGTTTTCACCACCAGCCATTTGCAGGGGTTCATCGTATTCAGGAATATTGATACTGCCTCCAAACATCAGGTGCTCGAATAAATGAGCAAAACCGGTCTTTCCAGGGTTTTCATCTTTGGCACCTACATCATAAATAACATTCACCACTGCCATCGGTGTACTCTCGTCTTTATGCACCAATACCCTCAATCCATTATCAAGGGTAAACTTTTCATATTGAATCATGCCGCAAAGTTAAGGAGAGTGAGACTAAAATCGCTCGTTATAAAAATGAGAAAATTAGGGCCGGATTTTGAGCGGTATATGTAAAATTAACCTTATTGGGCATCTATTAATGAGTGATATAATACCTTTTTTCAGCTATTGGCCTGTCGGTTCTCCCGCATACTCCAGGAGGCATATCACCTTTGTTGATCTTTAATAATCATAATATACTGATCGGCTTTATAGTAAGCTGTACCAGTTTCTTATCCCGGCTTACGGTAATTTTTATATTCTCATTGGCCGATTGCAATATCGTTTTGTAAACCATGATATTATTGGTAAAATTCTTGCCTACGCCAATTATCTGGTCGTCTTGTTTCAACCCGGCTTTTTCGGCCGGTGAGCCTGGAATAACGTCTTCCACCAAAATTGATCCATCAACATAGTATATCGCCAGGCCGGTGTAGGCGTAATCGAACGGCTCGTTAAAATGACTATTCGGCAACAGGTGGATCTCCCGTTTTGGGTAATTGATTGTTAAATTGAATCTGCGCAGCAAGTCATTTCCTAATAATCCACCCACGAAGGGATAAGACGTTACATTGTACTCATCAGCATATAAATAAGTGGGCACATTCCTGAATTTATAGTTCCCCACCTGCACCATTTTCATTACTGTCAATCTCATTTGCAACCTGCCGCCCATTCCCTCTGCCTGTGTATGCAGCGGCTTTCTTTTAGACAATAAAATACTGCTGTCTTTTACATATTCCTCGCTCAGCAAAAAACAGAGGCCCGCACCGGTATCGAAATAAAAATTAAAATTTTGCTTTTTCTTATCGCGAAATGTCAGGTTTTGTATCGGCAACGTCGTGAATGCGGGACGCAATACGGATCCGCCTCTTGGGTAATCGATCTCGCCCGGGCGGAACACCGAAACCTGCGAACTGTCAAAGTTTAATTTTACAATGTACCTGCTAAAAAAGCTATAGCCGATTATCCCATCTATTTTTTCTCCATATACGCTGCTTAATATTTCATAATCATTAATATGCAGGTTCAGTCTCTCAATAGTTAACCCGGGAAAATGAAGTTGTTGGTTGAAAAGAAAACTTACTTTGTGCTCAGCGCCCATTCCCCTGATCGTTGTATCAGAAGGGGTCGGTTTTAAATTATAATAGGCACAGGTGGCCGAATCCAGGGATATGCCGCCACTGCCGGTATCTAAAATAAAGTTTAAGGTGTCGGGAATCTGGCCAAGCGTAGCCCTTACCACCATTACGCCGCCGCTATATTGTTTAAAAGGGAATTTGGTGATAAACTGGGCTTGTATAACCGGCCTTAAAATTTCCTGGCCGTTGCCTGCCGTAAACACACCGGAAAATAATAGTATACAGAATAAGTACTTCATAAGCAGAATCATACAACAAGAAATTAAATATACAACCTAATGGATGTACTTTTGTTATTAATTTATAAACGGTTTTATGGAAATAAATGATTTATTTAAGAAAGCATTTGATTTTGAATTCTTATCGGTAGAGGAAGGCGTATTCCTGTTTGAAAATGCACCATTAACGGAATTGATGTACGTAGCTGATGAGTTAAGAAAAAAACAAGTTCCGCATGGTAAAGTGACCTGGATCATTGATAGAAATGTAAATACTACCAATGTATGTATCGCCAATTGTAAATTCTGCAATTTTTACCGCATCCCCGGGCATCCTGAAGCTTACATAACCGATATCGAGACCTACAAAAAGAAAATTGATGAAACTTTCCGCTTTGGCGGTGAGCAATTGTTGTTGCAGGGCGGACATCATCCCGGACTGGGATTAAGCTATTATACAGGGCTTTTCAGAGAATTAAAAAGTTTATACCCTAATTTAAAATTACACACGCTTGGCCCTCCTGAAGTGGCCCATATTACCAAATTAGAAAAAAGTACGCACCGCGAAGTATTGATGGCGCTACAAGAAGCCGGGCTTGATAGTCTGCCCGGACCCGGCGCAGAAATTTTAACTGACAGGGTTAGGAGATTGATCAGTAAAGGCAAATGCGGTAGCCAGGAATGGCTGGATGTGATGGTGGAAGCACATAAATTGAATATCACGACCAGTGCCACCATGATGTTTGGCCATGTAGAAACAATCAGGGAACGCTTTGAGCACCTTGTAAAACTCAGGGAAGTACAAAGCCGCAAGCCGGCACATGCGAAGGGCTTTTTAGCATTTATCCCATGGACCTTCCAGGATGTTGATACGTTGCTGACAAAGATCAGGGGCGTTCATAACCTGACCACACCGGAAGAGTATATCCGTATGATCGCCATGAGCCGTATCATGCTGCCCAATGTAAAAAATATCCAGGCAAGCTGGTTAACGGTGGGTAAAAAAACTGCCCAGGTATGCCTGAACGCAGGCGCCAATGATTTTGGCAGTATCATGATCGAAGAAAATGTAGTAAGTGCTGCGGGTGCGCCGCACCGGTTTACCAGCAAGGGTATACAGGAGGCAATCCGAGAAGCAGGTTTCGAACCTCAATTGCGCAACCAGCAATACGAATTCCGGGCTATTCCTGAGGTAATGGAGGAGCAGGTGATCAATTATTAATCCCTGCCAATTCATTAATTATTCAATATAGCTGGCAGCCGGCTTCCACTATTTAAACACCGGACCTGGCCATTGCTGAGCCAAGCAGGCATTTGCCATGCAGCAGCGGAAATAAATATCCGGGGCTAATTTTCAGATTAATCAATTCGTATCAAATACGCTTCTCCCAACTCTTCGGGCAGATTAATTTTTACTTATTTACAAAGTTTTCCACGTTAAAAGGGTGGGAAACAATTTCATAATTCAGATATATTTATTTAGAGAGAATAAGCCGCATATTTGCATTGTGGTGAAATGATATAACATGAAAAATGAAAAAATTTAAAAACACTTTCTTTTACGTTGGGGTGGTCAGTTTTTTTTCCGTGCTCATGTATTGGACTTTACACCTCGGCAAAAACCTGGAGAGCGGGCGGCATATCGTGGTGCCTGACTCAGGTAAGTCGCAGTGGATGGAGTTCAGGAGCTCTTTAGAAAGTAACCTGGGACATCCGCTGGCGATCCTGTTGGTTCAGATCGTTACCATCATATTGGCTGCACGTTTATTAGGATGGGTTTGTAAAAAGATCGGGCAGCCGACAGTGATCGGTGAGATCATTGCAGGTATCCTCCTGGGGCCCTCCTTCCTCGGGATGTATTTTCCTGGATTATCAGCTGATCTTTTCCCAACTCAATCACTTGGAAACCTGCAGTTTTTGAGCCAGATAGGCCTGATCCTTTTTATGTTCGTAGTAGGGATGGAACTGGACCTGAAAGTGCTGAGGAACCAGGCTAAAGAAGCCGTGGTGATAAGCCATGCCAGCATTATCATTCCTTTTGCACTGGGGCTCTGCCTGGCATATATGATATATGAAAATTTTGCTCCCACGGGCGTGCAGTTTATTTCCTTCGGTTTATTTCTTGGAATTGCTATGAGCATTACTGCTTTTCCCGTGTTAGCGAGGATCGTACAGGAGCGCGGTATCAGTAAAACACGGCTCGGCACTGTTGTAATTACGTGCGCTGCCACTGATGATATCACCGCCTGGTGTATACTGGCTGCCGTAATAGCGATCGTAAAAGCGGGGTCTTTTGTGAGTGCGATCTATGTGATCATGCTGGCCGCTGTTTATGTCGGCATAATGGTTAAGGTAGTGAGGCCATTTTTGAAACGTGTCGGCGACCTGCATACCACCAATGAAAATTTAAGTAAGCCCGTGGTGGCTATATTTTTCATAACGCTGATTTTATCATCTTATCTCACTGAGATCATCGGGATCCACGCACTTTTCGGTGCCTTCATGGCAGGTGCGATCATGCCTGAAAATATGAAGTTCAGAAATATTTTTATCGAAAAGGTAGAAGACGTTTCCCTCGTGTTATTGCTCCCGTTATTTTTTGTTTATACCGGTTTGAGAACCGAAATTGGTTTGCTGAATGATGCGTATTTATGGAAGGTTTGTGGACTCATAATTTTGGTAGCAGTTGCCGGTAAATTCATTGGCAGTGCATTGGCGGCAAAATTTGTCGGGCAAACCTGGAAAGACAGCCTCACCATCGGGGCCCTTATGAATACGAGGGGATTGATGGAATTGGTGGTATTGAATATCGGTTACGACCTTGGCGTGCTTACCCCGCAGATTTTTGCCATGATGGTGATTATGGCACTTGTAACAACTTTTATGACCGGCCCCGCATTGGACTTTATCAACTTTTCTTTTAGAAAGAAAGAAGGAATTCTTCCGGATGTGATCAGCCCGGCGAGTAGCTTTAACATACTGATCTCTTTTAGGAATGCTGAAACAGGCAAATCTTTATTAAGACTGGCAAACAGTTTTGTAAGAAAGCAAAAGGAAAACTCATCTGTTACTGCCATGCACCTTTCTCCCAGTAATGAATTGCATGCTTTCAATATTGACCAATACGAAAAAGAAAGTTTTGCTCCTGTTGTTGCAGAATCAAAAAACCTTAATCAAAAGATCACGGTACTTTTTAAAGCTTCCAGCGATATTCATTCAGATATTGCTGCGACAGCCAATAAAGGAAATTATGACCTCCTGCTGGTAGGGTTTCAGCAATCAATATTTGAAGGTAGTTTTTTGGGCAAAGTATTGGGTTTCACTGCCCGCGTCATCAACCCCAATCGTTTTATTAATAAAGTAACAGGCAAAGAAAAGCTTTTTGAAAATTCGCCTTTTGATGAGCGAACACAATTAATATTATCCAAAACAGAAGTGCCGCTGGGGATATTGATCGATAAGAATTTATCCGCTATCAGAAGGGTATTTCTCCCGGTATTTGAAGCTGCCGATGCATTCCTTTTTACATATGCGCAAAAGCTGATCAACAATGCGGGTGCCAGGATAACATTTATGGACATGACCGGAAATACCAAAACCGAATTCAGCCTGGATGATACCGTTAATGAAATGCAGGCTAACTCCCCGGGTTATATTTCTGTACTGAGGGAAATAAAGATCGAAAAGAAATTTTTACAGCAATATGACCTCATGCTGATCAGCGTGGACGGGTGGAAAAAATTACTGGTAGCGCAAAGCTTATGGATGAATCATACACCATCGAATTTGATTATGAAACCCCATGTGACGCAATGATAAAAAGAGCATTTTATCATGACGCCCTATGCTGACTGCCTTCTGTCAATTAACCCAATAAAAGCTTTTCTATTTCATCCCATGAATCTACTCTTTGGTGTTTGCCTGCGCTTGCGAATACATTGTGTGGTTGCGTAAATAATATGGTTTTATCCCCTGTAAAAATGTTGAGGTTTTTAAAATGGTCATCGATCATTATATCAGCTTTTATTATTTCTTTAGAACCACAAAATACCATTTGGTGCCAGCTGATAAAAGGAAAATATTCATTCAACCAGGCTTGTTTTTCTACCAAACTATTGGGAAACTCCATTGCCGCTGACACTATGAATATCCTGTATTGGTCATTCAATCGTTCCAATATACGCTGGCAATTTTCCATCAATGGTGCGGTGCGAAAAAAACCGGGACTATTTACATACTTCAATGCTTCCGGAAAAACATCGCCTTCCGGCTTACCTGACATTTCTTCTGCTGTAATCACCTGTCCAAACTCTTCCGCATGCATTTTTACGAACTGGCTATATACATTAGCCAGCACGCCATCCATGTCTACTGATATTCTTTTCATTTTGTTATTTAATATGTTTGCTTTTACTAACTTTTATGGCTTATTTCCGCAAAGTTAGCACAATAAGGGTATGCTGTTTGGTGATGAATCTTTTATTATAAATAATTACCGGGCTACTTCACAGGCTATATGAGCGGAAATAAAAATGCAGATAAGTATGCAAGTTTTGATTTCCCGTATTATCTTAGGAGTGCTCAGACGACATTTTGTTTTACCAGCTATTCTTATATTAGTACTATTTAACCATTCATCATTGAATCATTGGCATTTAAAAAACCGAGACTGTTTTAGCATTGCAATAAAAATTTAACAGGCCAGGCTTATGGAAAAAAGTATTACCTACCGGGTTACATCTATTGACATCCTTCGCGGAATTGTAATGCTCGTTATGGCGATCGATCATACGCGTGATTTTTTTCATGCCACAGCCATGACCGCTGATCCCCTTGACCTGGCGACTACAACAGTGCCATTATATTTTACCCGTTGGATCACGCATTTTTGTGCTCCCATCTTTGTATTTTTATCCGGCACTTCGGCTTACCTCGCATCAAAAAAAAAGTCGCCCGCCGAAGCAAGTTCATTCCTGATCAAAAGAGGTATTTGGCTGGTATTGATAGAGATGGTGGTCATAACGCTCGGCATCACTTTTAATCCTCTTTACAGTTTTTTGATCTGGCAGGTGATCTGGGCAATTGGATGGAGCATGATCCTGCTCGGCCTCCTGGTAAGATTTCCATTTTACACAGTATTGGTAACAGGGATAATTTTATTTTTCGGTCATGATCTTTTTGACAATATCCCGTTGCCCGCCGGGGGCTTTTCAGGCAATTTAATAAAGATACTCTTCACAGCACGCGGAACGGTATTGCCAATTTCCAATTCTCACTTCATCGGTGTGTTCTACGCCATTCTTCCCTGGACAGGCGCTATGCTGTTAGGATATTCAGCAGGCTATTGGTTTCGTAAAGAATATCCGGCTGTAAAAAGAAGGCAACTATTATTCACTACCGGAATTTCAATGATCATATTATTTATCGGGCTCAGGTTCTTCAATTTATATGGTGAACCGGTGCCATGGGATAAGGTGCATTTTTTATCGTTCCTGAATACGAGTAAATACCCGCCTTCCCTGCTTTACCTGTGCATGACAATTGGCCCGGCATTGGTGGCATTGTCTTTACTGGAAAATGTGCACGCTAAATGGTCGTCCATAGTTTCAGTATATGGACGTGTCCCTTTCTTTTATTATGTGCTGCATTTTTACCTGTTGCACATCCTGCTGGTGATCATATTTTTTGCAACCGGGCATAATTCTTCCCAGATAGTCGATCCCAGGCTGCCGTTTCTTTTCCGCCCGACTAATTTTGGCTTTGGCTTAAAGATAATGTATGCCATCTGGTTCTTCGTAGTGGCATTTTTATACCTGCCCTGCCGTTGGTTCAACAAATATAAAATGACCCATTCGCAATGGTGGTTAAAATACTTATAGCATAGATGTATCAATGCGGAAGAATGGCCTGGATATTGATTAATATTTTATATGGATACACAATTAAAACTGGAAGCTCCCTGGGAGGAAGTTAAAGAAAAATTAAAGGAAGTAAATACTGAACTGACCGATGAAGATCTTTATTATGAGCCGGGCCAGGAGAATTTATTGTTAGAAAAACTGGCAAAAAAAATGAACCGCGACGTACCATCTGTCAAGGCCTGGATCGAAAGTGTTTCTTTTAATAAGGGCATTGCTTCCTGACCCGAAGAATCATTTCTAGCTGCGTTTTACCTGGGGCAATCCCAGGAATAATGTTAGCGATATTATTATCTGAAATACTTAGCTAGCTCATTTTTTTCGCCATTTACTATCATCAGAGGGAAAGGATTTTGCCTTACCAGGGGCAACGGGTTTATAGAAATATTAACCAATACCGAAATTATCTATAAACACACAGCTCTTACAAAAATTAACGACAAGTCCCATTAACAGCGTCGCTCCGGTGGAGCAGCAATAATTGCGGTTACTTCGCTACAAAGTGTTAACTCCTATGGAGTTTGGAAGATATCGAAACCTCGAGTCGGTTCAAGTACAATTAACGCTATCAGTCACTTTTATCACTCCGCATAAAAGTTTTTCGCGCCACAAAAAACATGATATCCTTCTATCGGTTCGCAGCATCTATGTAACCATCCCTGCACATCATTAATAATTTTTATCCCATCAAACGAAGTTTCATCAGCAATTAATTTCATTTCATACAGCCTGTTATATTTTCAGCCGCAGGTTCTCTTTTTATTTGTAAAAAATTAATACCAAATAAATAAAATTAAATAGTTACGAAAAAAATGATGTTAGTGGCCATAGGGATGTTTTTGCTATGGCAGGTTTTCCCAATTTTCTTTTGGTGTGCAGGCAACAGGCAATTTAAGTTCTGCCAGTGTAAAAAATTCCCGGGATATCAATTTTATAAAAAAAATGAACCTGTTGCCAGGCTTTGGTGTGGTGGCGCAATATGAACTGTCGGATAAGTTGTTCATTCGCAGCGGCATCAATTGTCTTCAGCATGGTGTTAATTTAAGCGCAAAGCTTGATCCCACCGTAAACCTGCGGGTAACTGCCGAGAACAGGTTGAATTATTTACAGGTGCCGGTAAATGTATTGTACAATGTTCCCTTCGGTAATGCTAAACTTTATGCAGGACTTGGCGGATATGGCAGTTATGGCATCAGTGGCGAGTCGAAACAAACCACCAGGTACATTCTGCCTGATGACGATGAAACGGTAACTATTGAAAAGTTGAAAGCATTTAAAAAAGAGGAGCAGGGCGGTGCCGGTTTTAAAAAAGGTGATATAGGTGCAAGCGCTCTTGCCGGTGTTAAGCTTAGCAACGGTGTGTTCGCCCATATCGGTTACCAATTGAGTTTTGCGAATCTAAGTGAATCAGAAGGTACTTACAAAAACCGTGGGGTGCAATTGCCAGCAGGGTATTTCTTTTAGGTTCAATGATAGCAGTCTGGTTTAAGGGACAGTAAAATGCTCCCTTTTTTATTCATTCATTTATGATCTTTCTTTTCTCACAGATCAGATCGACTCAAAAATATTAAGCTGATCTTCCTCAGTTTTTAAAGTGCCGCTTAAAAAAAGCCCAGGCATATTCATAGGTACTGATATCGTTCGGGTAATCATGTTTTCCACCGATCACTTCCAGCAAGACAATCTCTGGTCCTCTTTTCTTTTTATAACTAAATTGTACAATTGTTTTTCCGTCTGAGGGATCGGTATCAGGTAAATTCTCTATTTCAGGTTCTCCGTTAAAGCCAGCTAAAGATGCCCAGTATTTAAATGTCTGGTCTGTTGAGCGAACCGTTCCCAGGTAAGCCGATGTTATTCTTACTTCTCCACCCTGGTAAGGGTTTACAGGATCATTGGTGCCATTAATGATCATTACTGAAATAGGCCGGTTGGACGCTGTGCAATCCATGTTGCTACTGTCTGGAAGATTGGCAACAATAGCCGTGATGGCCTTAAACTGGCCAGGCATTGTCAGTCCCAGTTTATACGCCATATGTCCGCCGCCGGAAAGACCTGCGGCAAAAACATGACCGGAATTTATATGATAATTGTTTTTAAAATACCCGATCATCAAATTAAAGAATTTGTTCTCATCGATGTTCTCGATATTGGCTGCAGAACTGGCCGCCTTACGACATTCGTTCCAAAAGTTTTTATAGCCGTCCGGGTACACCAGTAAAATATTTTCACTTGCCGAAAGGTTCTCCAGTCTTATCGCTTCCTTCATCATTTGTTTTCCGGTACCACCCGAACCGTGCAGGATAAAAACAAGCGCGGCATCTTTGCTTGCCGGCAGCGGCTTATTAAAATGAAATTTTCTGTAATGCCCATCCACTAATACTGAATCACTCAACAGTTGGCTTTTGGCTGATAAAAAACAGGTGATCCCCAGTATAAAAAATATGGCTTTTGGCATCGCTAAAGAATTAGAAGAGGAAGTGTAGATTTAAAAATACTCCTGTAAAGATAATTCTTTCAGAAAGAAAAATAGAACCATTTGCACCTTGCTATTTAGGCCTTGGTGTCTTTGAGATATTTTAAAACGAGCTTAGGATGTTGCGCAGGGCCTGGAGCAGTTTATCAATACTTTCACTTGTTTCCATTCATATTTTTTCGGGTTAGTTTGAACTCATTCCGCCCTCTATAAACGGAGGTAAAGCATTGCTGAGGTGACCTCACGCCCCGCCCTCCCCGAAAGAGTGGGAGTCATACCCTGCTGATCATTATCACTTTTCTTTTTAGTTCCTGATTTTAATAAATGCTCGTTACATGCAAATTCAATTTATGATTTGATGCTATTGATGTCGATGTTTTCCGACATGCATATCGAAAAACATCGGCTCTATTTTCTGCAATATTTTCATTGTGCCTTCGTTTTAGCAGTATAAACATTTATTTCATGTACGAAAAATCTAATAAAAACGGAACAAATCCCTTTATCGAATTGGTAAGGTCAATTTTTACTAAATTCTTACAATCACCCGACGTTTACCCGATCAGGTATTATAAAAAAGGAGAGCGTTTCCGCCGTTACTAACATAATTAAATTAGTATAGTACTTAACCCCCCAAATACTGCCTTCGCCATTAGCGAAGGTTTTTTAATGCCTTGTAAATGCAGAGACTTTCAATGAAATACTACCATTTTCAAAAATAAGAACCAACCTTGTATTACAATTTATGTTGATTGGGTAACTTTAGGTAAATCAATCACGCAGACTCATGGATCAACAAATCATCAATCTTTACGACGAGTACACGCACCGGCCATTAAGCCGCCAGGAATTTTTAAGCAGGCTCACGAAAATAGCAGGAAGCACCGCCGCTGCCATGGCGCTGCTACCCATGCTGGAAGTAAATGGCGCCCATGCTGCGACCGTACCGGAGGAAAAATTATTTACTGAACGCATTAAATATCCCGGCATCAATGGAGATATGCAGGCCTATGTGGCCCGGCCCAAAAAGGAAGGAAAATACCCGGCAGTAATTGTGATCCATGAAAACCGCGGTTTGAATGCGCATATTGAAGATGTAGCCCGTCGGGCGGCCAGTGCCGGCTACCTTGCAATCGCACCAAATGCATTATCCTCCTTAGGCGGTACGCCGGCAAATGAAGACGAAGCCAGAACCTTGTTTCAACAATTGAAAGCCGAAGACAGCCTTCAGAATTTTATAAAAGTATTTGACTACTTACCTGGCAGAGCAGATTGCAATGGAAAATTTGGATGTGTTGGTTTCTGTTGGGGCGGTGGCATGTCGAATAAACTGGCGGTGAACGTTCCTGCTTTGAAAGCCGCGGTTGCATTTTATGGAGCCCAGCCCGAAGCAGCCGATGTGCCGAAGATCAAAGCGGCGGTACAACTGCATTACGCCGGCCTGGATGAGCGCATCAACGCCGGTATACCTGCTTATGAAGCGGCCTTAAAAGCTGCAGGCACCCACTACGAATTATACAAGTATGAAAATGTGAACCATGCTTTTCACAATGACACGGCACCTACCCGCTACGATGAAGCGGCAGCAAAATTAGCCTGGCAACGTACGCTTGATTTCTTTGGTAAGTATTTAAGTTAATGATTTAAATGCGGCTGGTAAGTGATTAGCAAAACATACCCTTCAATCAATGAGATTGTTGATGCGCCAATAAAAAAGAACATGGCTTTTCCTGTAATTAAGAAATGGTTGGCTGATAAAAATCCAACCATACAACGGGCATTCATTGACGAACTCCGTAGCTGGACAAACAGATCATACCTTAAAGATGATCCCGCTGACGCTATTAAATTAATAGCCGTCATATATTTGTTGAAAGCATTTTCCTGCGCACATCTGCAAATAATTACTCATTGGCATCCGAAAAAAATAAAGCGATTTGGTAGATTCGGAAGTAAAAACTATTTGCGCCCACCTATTATAAATTGTGAACCTGGCCTGTTGAAGTGGGGAAGTACTCCTGACGCCAAAATCATCGTTCACACCATCATTGTTTGGTGTGAAAGCTGATGGAATATATACTTTCACATCATCTTTTACTACCGCTACATCTATCGCAGCAGAGTCTTTGCAACCACTTGAATCTGTACCGTAAACTGTATATTTTATCGTGGCAGTAGCTTTTATTACCGGGGAAGCGATGCTGCAATCATTTAGAAAATCACAAGGTTTCCATTTTTGTTTCTTGCCACCGTTTAAACCGGAGATATCAGTGAAGGCAAATTTATTCGGGAACAAGGGCCACCGGTGATTAGAAAGTCCGGCGTAATAACAGGGGCCGTTATCTTACATACACTGCCGGAATAGATCGCGACCTCCTCCTCCGTTAGCGCCCTTTTATAAATTCTTAACTCGTCCATTTTACCTTTGAAAGGCCTGTGTCCATACGGCATTGCAGCGGTGGGTACGTTGCCCAAACTGATTTGCATTGGTTCGGTTCCACACAGGTCGCTTACTTTTGGATATACCATCCATTGGTTTACAACTTCGCAATTATGATACATTTTATATTCGTCACCGCTGTAAACATAGGCCACAGTTATCCATTTGGAATTAATCAATCCGGTATCCTTTTTATATCCGCTTCCTGTTTGAATATTTGCAGAACACCATGTCATTACATAACTAAGGTAATTATACCACTGGCCGGATTTACGATGCCATTTTGTAATTATTTCCGCTTGCGTAATTTGCATTTCCATAAAACGGCAGGTATAATACAAGGCTATCGTTGGAAATAGCCTGGCAGTTAACCTTGGTAACAAAAAAACTGAGCAGAGCAATTAGTCCTGGTATGCAGATTCTCATGATATAAATTTATGGCGCTAACTTCTATCGCTCATAAAAAAAATTGACAATAAAAAATGGCCCATCGTTGCACTGGTAACAAAATTACCTGGGTAACGGGGCCATTGAAATCTTCGGGGATTAATAAGTTAACCTAACCTTCACCTCATGTGTCAAACCATCATCGGTTAAAAAAATACTGTTTCCCGGTTGGTCATTTCCATCCAGCATTATCTTTAGGACCTCACTGCCATTTCCTGCCGATTGCAAATATTCTATATTGTATAAAGACGTTTCATACCGATACCGGATCTTTACGGAAGGCCAGCCGGTGGGAATACATGGAATAAACTGCAAAGTGGATCCTTCTTTTTTCAAACCGATAAAAGAATCGATGATCAGTTGATACATCCAGCCTGCGGAACCAGTGTACCAGGTCCAGCCACCGCGACTCTTATTTAATTCCTCTCCATACACATCCGCTGCTACCACATAAGGTTCTACTTTATATTCAGCCATTAAAGCAGGATCCTTCGCGTGATTGACCGGGTTGATCATTTGCAATAGTTCCCATGTTTTTTCCTTATTTCCCATAGCGGCAAAAGCCATTACCAGCCATACTGCGGCATGAGTATATTGTCCGCCGTTCTCTCTTACGCCGGGCACATAACCCTTGATGTATCCGGGGTTCATATCCGATTTATCGAACGGAGGATCAAAAAGCTGGATGATCTTTTTATCCTTGCGTACCAGGTGTTTATCGGCAGACTCCATTGCCATAACTGTGCGTTTAGGATCACCTGCTTTTGAAAGTACCGACCAACTTTGCGCAATGGAATCAATTTTACATTCTGCATTTTGAACAGAGCCAAGCGGCGTGCCGTCATCAAAATATGCACGACGGTACCACTCGCCATCCCATGAATTTTTTTCTATATTTTTTTGTAAAAGCATTGCCTGGTCATTACATTTTTCCAGGAATATCTCATCGCCTTTCAAACGCGCAACGGGTATAAAATTTGTTAATACGTCGTATAAGAAAAATGCCAGCCATACACTCTCTCCTTTTCCATGCTGGCCCACCCTGTCCATTCCATCATTCCAGTCGCCCGAGCCAATAAGCGGCAAGCCACGCACACCAAATTTCAGGAAGGCATGCTCAATGGCTATCCGGCAGTGCTCATACAAGCTGGCTATTTCTCCCGATTCGATTGGCAAATCATAAAATGACTCTTCACCGGCATTCAATAAACGGCCCTCGATGAAGTGGACCGGTTCGTCCAAAATAGACCGGTCAGCCGTAGTGATCACATACCTTGCGGTTACAAAGGGCAACCATAAATAATCGTCCGAACAGGTAGTGCGAACGCCCCTGCCAACCGGGGGATGCCACCAATGCTGCACATCACCCTCTTTAAATTGCCTGGAGGCGCATAACAAAATTTGCTCCCTTACCATCTTTGGCTGAGCATGCATCAATGACAAGGTATCCTGTAACTGGTCCCTGAACCCAAAGGCTCCGCCTGACTGGTAAAAACCGCTGCGCGCCCAGATACGACAGGCGATCGTTTGATAGGTCAGCCAGCCATTTGCGAGCACGTTAATGGCTGCATCCGGCGTTTCAACCTGTACTTTGTTAAGTGTTTGTTCCCAAAATTGTTTTACATTTTTAAGTGCCACCCGGGCTGGTCCGCTGCCTGCAAATTGTTGTATGATATTAAGCGTGTCCTGCAAATTTTTACCTGAGCCCAGGCGGAAAACAACTTCATGTTCTTCTTCCTCTGCAAGATCAAATACTACTTGTAAGGCGGCACAAGGATCAAGCGTAGCCCCCATGCGACCCGACAACCGCGACTTGCTCATGGCTTCCGGGTTGCTTATTACACCATTACGGCCGATAAACTCTGCCCGGTCCGCCGTATAAGATTTATTGACGTCGTCTACATCGAAAAAGCCAACCCGGTCACCAAATTCTGTATTGTAGGCATTCGTGGCCATAATAGCTCCACTGCGGCTATCCATGTCCGTTATAATGTGCATCTGGTTCTTCGAACGCAGATCGCCCAATACCCATTCCATATAACCAGTGGCAGAAATACGGCGTAACCGGCTGGAATTATTACGAACCTTTAAAACGATGAATTTTACCGGTGCGGCTATATCTGTGTACACACACATTTCGGAATTTATCCCATCTTCACTGTGTTCAAAAATACTATACCCGAATCCATGCCTGGTTATGTAAGGCGATTGCCCACGACAGGGAAAAGGAGCGGGCGACCAGAAGCGGCCACTTTCTTCATCCCTTAAATAAAAGGCTTCTCCTTTCAGGTCATTGATCGGATCGTTGTTCCAGGGCGTAAGCCGGAATTCATGCGCATTGTCTATCCAGGTGTATGCCTGTCCGCATTCGGAAATGATACTGCCGAAATTAGGATTGGCAAGCACATTTATCCAGGGTGCCGGAGTAGATTTTCCGGGCGACGTGGTGATAACATACTCTTTGCCGTCCTTTGAAAATCCTCCAAAACCATTGAAGAACAACAGGTCGGTGCGTGGGGCCACCGCCGTTACTACCGATGAATGAAATTTAGTCGGATTGAAATACGGGATGGTGAATTTTATTTTGCTACGACGGTTGATCTGTTCTTCCAATGAACCCATTTTATCGGACAGCACGATATGCGCTACTGTTTGGAATAAAATGCGGTCCTCGTTGGATACCTGGTCAGCAGAGCGTATAAAAATACCGCCTGGCTGGTCCTTCACATCGGCGGACATGGCCGGGGTAATTAATCCAAGGATCTGGTTGTGCAAATCCTGCCGGTATCCACCACGGTCTTCGTTCCAGATCACCAGGTCGATCATTATTCCCTTCAGTCGCCAATAAAAATGCGCCTGTACCATCTGTTTTACCAGGTTGATATTGGTAGAATCCTCGATCAATAAAAGAACGATCGGCAGATCACCGGAAATAGAATATCCCCATAAACCTGATTGGCCCCTGCGATTTTTTATAATGATCGCCGGATCCGCCCGCAACGAGGCGTTGGCAAAAATCACTGAAGCTGTAAAACGGGCATATAATTGTGCATCGGCTTCTGTCGCATTAATTTGACGAAGTATTAATAAACTATGCGTCCAGGCAAGTTCAAGCACCCGCTTTGTTAACTGGCGATCCTGGTATTTTTCAACCAGGCTGTTACATATCTCCTTCGTTTCGGCGATGCCCAGGATCATGTCTACAGTAACCGTTTCGCCTGCTTCGATAATGATACGATATTGTATGGACACTACCGGATCGAGTACAGATCCGGCTGTGTTGGACAACGGGCCCGGCTGGTTCATTACAGCAGGGTTATGAATGGTATTGCCTCTGCCGATAAAATTAGAACGGTTTGTTTCGTAAGAAATATTTTTGATCTCGGCGTCGTGCACTTTCATCAAATGAAACATCCATGGATTTCGCTCATCC
>JBDSLD010000164.1:0-7770 GCA_039916545.1 Ferruginibacter sp. | reverse complement strand
CGCAGCCTGCCGGCTGTGGAGGCAAAAGTAGAGAGTTGACAGGTAGTTGGTGAAGTGAAGATTCGGATTAGAAAATATTCTAAAACCCTTACCAGTTATTAATAACAGCGTTTTCTTGCAGACACTACTTATGATGAACCATAGGATGTATCGCGAAGTCCGGTAAGCACAATATATTGGTAGCTAAAAATGTGTGGGTACGAAATATAAATCAGGGTAAGCCAATTTAAGTGTAGAACGGGTAAAATCGATAGAAGGTTATCGTATTCAGCAGCAGGGTTTCACGGCTGGCGCTTTTATAACTTTAATAGTAAACTGTGAAAACCCCGCTGGGACGTACTTGTGATGAAACACCGGTAATCAAGTTTCCAGTATCCAGTATCCAGTATCCAGTATCCGGCATCGAACTCCCCCATCCCTCAAAAACTCATCCTCGTTCCTTCCCGGATCACCGCGTTAAAAGTTTGATTGGATTCAATATCATCCCGCCTTCCATGCTCAGACTTAGACTTTACCGGTATGCGGCTCCCGTTTGCGCCTTCCACATAAAAGATCTCAATGTCCGTTCTTTTTCTTCCGATCGTCAGGCTCCCGCTTGCGGTGGCGCCTTGCCGGATGATCAATACGCCGTCGTGGTAAACCGGTTTGGTGACGGTAAAACTAACCCGTTGCTCTTCTTTTTTCTTTTGGTTCATATCTGGCATCGCCTTAAGAACCAGGCTTACTATTACTTCCGAATTAATATAAACTTCTTTTTTTTCCGGAGTTTTTATGATCGGCGACAATACGACCTCATCTTTTTCAGCAGGCTTTTGCTCTTCTTCCTTTGTTTGCGGTTTGGTGCCTTTCTTCAGCTTTTCACCTTTTAACGGTACCTGGGTTTTTGTACCTGGGTTAAGATTTTCATCAACGACAGGCACCAGTGTTTTTTCATTGATCGGTTCTGTGGTAATCGGTATCCTGTTGTCAGGTTGGGGTGAAACCGGCGTTGTGTCAGGCTTGTTAGCAAGGGCCGTATTTGCCACCACATTATTCATGCTGTCGGTTTGGGCAACCAGGCTGTCCGTCGTTTTTTTGCTCCTGATCGCCATGGTAGCAAAAATGACTATTACAACAAGCAACAGCCCGAGAATGGCCAGGAAAATTTTCTTATTTTCCAGGATCTTGTTTGTCAACATTTGTTGTTTGCCTGATAAGATAGCAGCAAGCGGCTTTGCCAGTTCAACCCTCGTTTCCATTGACGCAGGCGTTTTCGGTTGGTTAAAAGGCAGGTCAAGTTCACCGGTGCGTTTAGCAGCATAAACGGTTTGCTGTGCTTTTTTTAAAACGCTCACATTGATCTCCCGGTAATTTGGGAAAGCAGTCATCAGTGCTTGTTGAAATGCCCTGGCATTGGGATAACGGTTGTTTGGATTTCGGTCCATCGCCTTTAACACAATATCATTGAGCGCTTTCGGGACTTGTGGATTTAATTTATCAGGTGGTTTTATTTTTGATTTCATGATGGCCTGCATCATATTAAAATCCGTATCTCCCTCAAACGGAACCTTCCCGGAGATCAGTTCGTATAATGTAGCGCCCATCGAGTAAATATCAGATAAGGCGGAAGCATCTTTTCCTTCGATGAGTTCGGGTGCCATAAATTCTATGGTACCGACTATCTTATTTACCTGCGTCATTTTTTGTTCGCCGGCAACTTTGGCTATGCCAAAATCCATCAGCTTTAAGGTGCCGTCTTCCGTGATCATCAGGTTGGCCGGCTTGATATCGCGGTGAAAAATATTTTTTCGATGTGCATGCTGCAAGCCTTCCAAAGCTTGTATAAAAACCGGCACCACAAATTCGGCCGGAAGTATCCTGTATTTTTTCAACAGGTCATCCAGGCTGGTGCCTTCCACATATTCGATCACCATAAAATGGTTACCTCCCTGCTCGATGAAATTATAAATAACGGCGATGTTCGGGTGGAGCAGCTGGGCCAATATCCTGGCCTCCTTTTTAAAACGCTCTAAAAATTGCGGTTCTACTGTAAGCTGGGGGTGCAGCATTTTCAGCGCTACTTCCCTGCCCAACATACTATCGGTGGCCCGAAATACATTACCCATGCCGCCTTGCCCCAGGTGCGCATTTATTTCATAGCTATGTATACGTTCGCCTATCATAAATTATTAATATTAACGGGCAGGTCAGCGTCTCTTGTTAATTTGGGCAGGTAGACTTCCCCGGTCGATTTTAGTTTTTTTTCCTTTGACACATTTTCTATTTCAGCCAATACAACGGTAATATTATCCATGCCGCCACGGTTTTTGGCCTCCGAGATAAAATAATCGGCCGCTTCCAATAATGATCCCTGGTCCAGCACCGCCGCTATTTCACTGTCGTTCAGATAATCGTATAAGCCATCTGAACAAAGGAATAAACGATCGCCCTGCTCAAAAGGCACCAGGCATTTTCCGGTGTCGATACGCAGGTCGGCCTTGGTTCCCATCGCGTTTGTAAGTACATTTCTTTGCGGATGAATATCTGCTTCCGCCGGTGTGATATCTCCATTGTTTACCAGCTGTTGCACGTAGGTATGATCTTCGGTGATCCTGGTGATCAATTTGTCTTTGTACAGGTACGCACGGCTATCGCCCGCGTGTGCAAAATAAATTATTTTTCCTACAATTGCAATAGCCGTGCAGGTAGTGCCCATTCCCCGGTATTGCTCATTGGCGGATGCTAGTTCAAATATGCGCTTGTTAGCAGCGCTAAATGCCTTGCCCAAAAGTTTTTCGGTGCCGCCGGAACCATTCTTCTTAAAATATTCCCCGCTGATGACATCGACTGCCATTTTGCTTGCCACCTCGCCGGCCAGGTGGCCGCCCATGCCATCCGCTACCAGCAATAAACATCCTTTTTCACGTACGATCGCTTCATCCGCAATGCGAAAGAAAGAGGCGGCATCTTCATTGTTTGTTCGGACATTTCCAAGGTCAGTTTTTATTACCACTTTTATCTCTCCATTGTTTTCCATGGCCCGGTTTGGATCGGTTGTTGACTGCTCCACGTTAGTATTATTTTTTTTCTTCCAAAACATTTTACTGATTATTTTTTTCAAGATTAAATTCGTAAGACATACGCCGCGGCGTGATCACCACCTGTACTTCCTTGTCTTTATAGCCGTCGGCACGGATAGTGAACTCAAATTTTTCCCCTTCTTTACCTCGTACAGAATAAGGTAATGGCTGGTGTGTGCCATCATTTAAAATAGCTTCGGCATTGGAGATCCCGGGAACATTGATGATGATCTTATTGCCGGTGGCCGCCGGCTCAACGGTGATCTTTTCTTCTTTTTTTTCTACAACGGATTCATCCGTTTTTATTTCTGCTTCCCTGTTATTCAGGAATAAAAACAAAATAACCAGTACCGTGAAGGCAGCAATGCCCGATATCAATAATTTTTTTGCAGCGGGAGATAATGTATAAATCTTATGAGAAGCGGTATTTTCTTTTTTGCCCAATATACTTTCGATGCCTGTTGCCCCGATGCGCCCCGTTGGACTTACCCGCAGGCTCTTATCAATAACAGCCAACAATTTTTGTGATACATCCGGCACTAATATTTTGGGATCGATATAACTCCCTTTCCTGATCTTCGCCTGCAACGCCACCGGGTTGGTGGCTTCAAAAGGCAGGTAACCCGTAACTAATTCGTAGGTCATTACTGCCAGTGCCCAAATATCAGACTTCAATTCGGGTTGTTGCTGAAATTGTTCGGGCGACATATATTCGGACGTCCCTACGATGAAACCTGCCAGCGTAAGCTTTGGTGAATACTTATGTTTGGCAATACCAAAGTCGAGCATTTTTACCGTGCCATCCGTTTGGATCTTGAAATTTTGAGGTTTGATATCGCGGTGAAGGATATCTTTTTTGTGCAGGTACACCAACGCGGAAACGATCTGCCGGAGAATATCTTCCGTTGCCTCGCTGGAAAGTTTCCTGTTCCTGCGCAAGAGTGTGTCCAAAGATTCACCTTCCACGTATTCCATTACGATGCATTGCTTATCCCCGCATTTGGCGAACTCGTATAAGCGGGCAATGTTAGGATGATTGATCGATGACTGGATATACGCCTCATTTTTAAAGCGATCTGCCAACCCGGCCTCGTATAGAACTTTTACAGCGGCCAGCCTGTTCAGGTTGCTATTATATGCTTTGTAAACCTCACCCATGCCACCCGAACCAATGCGTTCGCCAAGGCGGTAGCCAGCTACTTCAGTAAACTGGTCGTATGCAGGGGGCATTTCAAATTGTTTAGACGGTGAAGGGAAGGTGAAAGGTGTAAGGTTTAAGGTTGATTAAGCTTTGAGGTTGAAGGTGGGTGTAAGGTTGACGATTGATCCATTTGTTATAGTTTTTACAAGTTTTAAAACAAAATTCAACAGGCCTCTCCCGACAGGGTTCCTGATCAGATAAAATTCTTCAACCACAAATAAAAACTATAACCAACTTCAATCTTCAACCTTACACCCCAAACCTTTAACCTCTCTCAACTAATTCGCTACTTTTTTTCTGCCCATCAATTCCAGGCCATATTTTATGGGTATTGCAAAAGATATCTGGGTACCCCTTGCATCCGATTTTCCGGCATAATACAGGCCAATCACATTACCTTCATCATCAAACATCGGTCCGCCGCTATTGCCTGCACCCGTAGCATTGATGGTTAACTGGTACGAATCCCCAAAGGCACTGTACGTAAGATTTTTATCTGATGAAGCAGGTATGATCCGCCCGATATTTCCTGTTGTAACTGTAGGGGTAGGTATAGTTGTGTACTGGCTGTTAGGTTTGAATGGGTCATTTGATTTACGTACCACGTATTGCTCAGGTGCCACGCCAGGGTATCCCATCACTGTTACCGTTTGGCCAGGCTTTACATTGTCGTAGTTATCTTTCATGTTAACTTTTGAAAGCGATTCCGGTAATTCCACCTTAATCATGGCCACATCGTGGTCATCAGAAGGGGTAGCAGATTGTACCGGCCTGCGCAATGACGTATTTGCAAAGATTACATTCATATATGTATTGCGACCTTTCACCGAACCTTCATTTACTCTTTGACCACCAATCATAGTTGCTTCCGAAGGAACCCAGCCAAACACATCTTGTGGCATAACGGAAACATTCGGAACGATCGTTAGCTTCTCTCCTTCAAACCGTACCAAAACACCTGGGAAGGCATAGTCGGCAAAGCCATACCTTGTATTCCAATTGGTAGCTACATGGCGGTTGGTAAGGATAAAACCGTCTTCAGATACCACAAAGCCAGAGCCGCTTGCACCCGAGAAACCGATCGGGGCACCGATAGGAACGTTTTTCTTTACGTCAATAAAGGGTTCTATTACACCGCTCGCGTTTTGAATATACAGGGCCGTGTACCTGCTCACTCCATCCGTGCCTTGCAATACCTGGTATTTATGCCACAATTCATCGCTTGTATTCGCATCAAATAATTGCCAGCCAAATTCTATCTGTACTACCTTGTCCAGGTTTTCCTTCGCTATCTGCTCAGGCGACCGTTTATTTTTCGCTGTTGAATCGCCGATGATATTGTTTATGATTTTTGTCTCTCCTGGTTTAGGAAACAATTTGTCTTTAAATATAAGACTCAGGCCGATCAGCACTACCAGTAATCCGCCGATGACCATTGCCATTTTACCGGATGATTTTTTTCTTTCATTTACCAGCATCCGCTCGACGGTTTGTTTTCCCAGTCCGGTTTTCACCGGCTCTGCAGGGGCTGCCGGCGCATTTTGAACATTGGTAACCGTGGTCGGTCTGATCGTAGTCGGGATCTCGATCACCCTGGTTGCCGCCATCATGTGTTGCGGGCGTGGGAAAACATCGAATGTAAAAACAGGGCCATTTGAACCCAGTTGCACTTCATCTCCAACACTCACCGGAACCGTACCTTTTACGCGGGTTTTATTTACAAAAATGCCATTGCGGCTATTATTATCAGTAATGGTAAATTTTGGAGGATCTGCGCTTAATTTGGAAATTTTTCCGTGTTCCCTGCTGACGATAGTTTCCTGCTCCGGATCGAACTGGATATCACTACCTGCCGCCCGGCCAATCGATAGTTCAGATTTACTAAATTCAAATTCTTCCACCTGGTTTGCTTTTGTACCTGATGTATGCCTGATGACATATCGTTCAATAGTGCTCATGTTTTTGGTTTGGTATGTGAATGAAAATATTTTTAAATATAAAGGATGCTGACATCGCAAACCAGCGATGATTATTGGGTAAAGGATGTTCTGAAGAAACTATTGAATAAAAATAATAGTTGCATCAAAAAGCAAATTTGCTGTATACTTTTAAAGATGCAAATACTCAATTGTATGTATGCCCTATAGCAAAGCGTTGATTTCTTGCCGGAGGTTGTTTATTTGAGGGGACAGAATTGTATTCCTAAAAATAAGGATATTCATTTTAAAAATTATTATTTATTTTTTTATTTGATGCCATCAGGCCCCCGTCATAGAAATCAGGCAGGCTGCGGCTTGTACAAATAAAATTATTGACCTAATGTTATACCTCAATTGATAAATTAATGGAACACCCGGTAATTTTTATAATTGACAGTTGGCACACCCATTTTACTGGTGCTCACCGGATGTTGAATTCAGTTATTTTATTCTTGTCCATTAAAAAAACATGCTCCACCATTTGATCACTGAGCAGGTTGCCATCCAGGTCATGTACAACCTGTTGAACTTTTATCACTACTTCTCCGGCAACTTCTTTTATTTCCATCGGTGTTACTGTCGACGAGACTAAATTAAATTGTCTTGTCCAATACTCTTTTACAGCTTCCTGTCCGTAGACATAGCCGCCCTCCATTCCGTTTGCCCATTTTACAGTTGGGGCCGTATTTGCCAAAACCAGGTCGATGTTACGCTCATTAAAATTTTTATAAAGCTCTTTAAAGTAGCTGCCGGGATCTTCCATTTGGTAATTGTTAAATGAGTATTTTTTTAGCAGGATAAAATTAAAAAATTTTTATAAAAATCCGGTAAAATTAACAGGTGAAAAATTATCCTTTTGGATTACGTCTGTTTGTTATAAACTTGTGTAACCAGTTACATAATTAATTATATCATGAACTTTTTTAACGAGGTTGGCAAAGTGGCCCTGGGCAGCAGGTTGCGGATGCCAACAGAAAAAATAACAGAAGATGCTGCCCGGGTGTATCGCTTGTACAATGTAGACCTTCAACCAAAATGGTTCCCGGTTTTTTATGCATTGTCACAAGGAGAACAAAAGGCAATTACAACTATTGCGAACGAGATCGGACATTCTCATCCATCGGTCAGTAAGATCATTAGTGAAATGTCAGCAAAAGGGATCGTTACGGAAAAAAAGGACAGTTCGGATGGAAGGAAAAATGTAGTGAGCCTTTCCCGTAAGGGTAAAGCGCTTACGGCTGAGATGCGGTACCAGTATGCTGATGTAGAAAAGGCGATCGGGGAGATCTCCGCCCAGTCGGATCACGACCTATGGAAGGCCATTGAAGAATGGGAATTTCTGCTGTCGCAAAAGACGCTTCTTCGAAGAGTGGCTGAGCAAAAAAAATTAAGGGAAAGTGCCGATATTCAGATCATCGATTATTTACCTGAACATCAACATGCCTTTAGGGCATTGAATGAAGAATGGATATCTGCCTACTTTAAAATGGAAGCGGCAGATTATAAAGCCCTCGATGACCCCAAAGGTTAT
>JBDSLD010000163.1:0-17238 GCA_039916545.1 Ferruginibacter sp. | reverse complement strand
CGCATCTTTCACTATCGCGCCAACTTTTTACAGGATTGGACGATCAGTCCTGAATTGCCTCAGGGTGGTGATGGATTGTGGCGCCTTGATGCGGAAGCCGCAGGTTCTGGTGTCACCGGTGATCTGCTTGCCCATTGCATCGATACGGCCATGTGGCTGAACGGGGGGATTGTAGATGTTTCCGCCGTTACTGAAATTTTTATAAAAGAACGGGTACACCAGGCAAGCGGAAAAGTAGAGAAAATAGGCATAGACGACGCCTGCATTTTTCATTGTCATTTTCAAAATGGGGCCCTGGGACTTTTTGAATCTACCCGTTATGCGCGTGGGCATAAGGCGCTTTATACATTTGAGATCAATGGGGAACATGCGTCGATCCGGTGGGACCTGCACGACCTGAACCACCTGGAATATTTTGACCATAGCGATGAGTCGATCGTTCGCGGATGGCGCACCATTCATGTTACGGATGGCGATCAGCCGTACATGAATAAATGGTGGGTGCCCGGACTATCGATCGGGTACGAACATTCTTTTGTTCACCAGGTGGCGGATTTTCTAAAGAGCCTTGAAACAGGAACTCCTTGTGCACCGACTTTTAAAGACGCACTGGAAACCCAAAAAGTTTGTGAAGCCGTCCTGGAATCTGCCGCTTCCAGAAGTTGGAAAGACACTTTCGTAACAGGGGTTGGAAATTAAGCACAGTCATTATCTCATTCATACGTAGGTACAGGAATGTACCGATAAAATAACGAGCATGTTAAAACAAAAGATTTTTCTACTGGTACAAACCGGACTTATCCTGACTGCATTAATTTTCAGCAATTTTGATTCGATGGCACAGGGTACTACCTCTAAAAAAGGATTTGTTCAGATATTCGACGGAAAAACACTGACGGGATGGGAAGGGGATACAACCTATTGGAAAGTGGAAAATGGTAATTTGGTGGGCGAGATCACTCCCACCACGCTGCTTAAAACAAATTCATTCATCATCTGGCGCGGTGGCCGGCCGGCAAATTTTGAACTAACACTGGAATTTAAGATTACTAAAAACGGCAATAGCGGGATCAACTACCGAAGCGTAGAAGTACCAGATGTACCCCATGCTTTAAAGGGCTACCAGGCGGATATCGATGGTGCAAATCACTATACCGGGCAAAATTACGAAGAGCGCAGCAGAACAACTCTGGCATACCGCGGCGAGATCGTTACTGTAAAACCTTTTGAAGCTTCGGCATCCTTCCCGGATTTTCAGAAAAATAACGCCTGGTTAAACAGAACCGTGACCGGCTCATTAGGCAGTTCAGATTCTTTACAAACAAAGATCAAAGCAGAAGAGTGGAACACTTGTCACCTGGTCATCAAGGGCAATCGCCTACAACATTTTATCAATGGAATACTGATGAGCGATGTAACTGATAGCGATGCGGTAAATGGAAAAACGGAAGGCTTGTTAGGCGTACAGGTTCACGTAGGGCCACCGATGAAGGTACAGTATCGAAATATAAAGCTGAAGCAATTGTAAAATATAAATAGCAAAAAATTCCTGGCCTAAAGTCAGGATTTTTTTTGCCGGACAAAACTTAATTTTTCGAAGTTATTGTGCCAATGTCAGGAAGACAACTTTGTAGCAATCGGAATGATACACAATTACCCCGCAGGGGTAGGCCTCTTTGTAGAAATAACATTAATTGCTGTAGAAAAGAGGTTAGATCCCATCGACTCACAAATGACCACACCCTATGGGTATTATAAAAAGCAGGGCTCTTTCAGGCAGCAGGGTTTCATGGATCACGCTAATATGGTTACTACTATTGGCTGTGAAAACCCCGCTGGGACCTACTTGTGATGGTTGATATCTTACCATGTGATATTAATGAGTTAGAAATTCCTACAATTTATTTAAGGCTAAAGCAACTTTGAATACGCGGGCTGCCATGGACGTCCTAGCGGGGTTTGCATGGCTCCCTTTGTAAGTTAGAAAAGATTCAACCGTGCAACCCTGCTGTAGAAAATAGGTTAGATCTCATCGATTCACAAATGACCACGCCTTATGGGTATTATAAAAAGCAGGGCTCTTTTACGAAGCAGGGTTTCATGGATCAGGCTTTTATGATTATTGCCTCAGCTGTGAAAATCCCGCCAGGACCTACTTGTGATGGTTGATAGCTTACCATGTGATATTAATGAGTTAGAAATTCCTACAATTTACTCAGAAAATAAAGCAGCTGTCACCCCCTGTACTCATTCGGCGTTATGCCCTTTTTTTTGTTTAAACAATCTTGTAAAATGTTGCTGGTATTTAAACCCTCATGCGGTAGCTACCTCGTTGATTGTTTTTGAACGGTTAAAGAAGCCTTGATACAACTGTACGCTTATTGCGGATTTCCCGGAAGCCTTAATGCCCTCAATATTTTTAAAGCTGTTCTGAAGGAAAGAAAGTCTAACGGCACTATCGATAAAGAAGGTAAAAAGATAATTGTTGACAATAATATACCTGGTAAATACTAGCATCAGCCTCGATTAAAGTTGAGCCAGGTGTAATAGCTATTTTTCTGATGTAATGGAAAACAGGAAAAATAAAAATAGGATAGTAGTTTCCCATAATGATGGTTGTCATAAAATTTCTGGCGACCAATTCGAAAAGTTATCAGCGCTTATAAATTTGATTCGATGATGCTTTTTAAAGTATTTCCTTTGTCAGGAACATTTTGAAGCCTTTTTGTCATCCAGTCTTTAAATGATTCAGAACCTTCCTCATAAAAATAATCGATGTCATTGGTCTTTTTGGATGGTTTAAAAGCCAGTTGCTTTACGCGTAAATAAGAGAGTTCCCGTATAAAACTGGCCTCTTTTTTATTGGTGACAAAGATTTGTTCCGGCATTACGGCCATGAAGTTTTCTTTTGGCACTGCGGCTGGCTCCAACGGGGATTCCAACATTTTTTTGAAGTTGATAATTCCGGCACCGTATAACTTTTGATTATCGGGATTTGCAAATGGCGTGGCTGTTTTTTTGATAATGTGTCTGAACATTTCAATTTGTTCAATGCCCGAAAAACTATCCAGTTTTTCTCCATGGTGCATTTTCCATAAGGCGGCTGCGGTGGCGACGATCGGCACAGCAAAACTCGAACCTTCACTCCATTTATAAACGTAACCTACCTGCAGGTCTTTTGTTTTAAAAGGGAAGGGGATATAAATTTCAAACCCGGGTGCGCAAAGTGCAACTTCCGGTCCGCCATGGGTCAGTTTCCATGGCTCATTATCGACCGTACTTGCCGCTGGTGCAATCGTTTCAGGATATTTTGCCGGGTAAGTCAACACCTTACGGGAAGCAAAAACATGAGAGCCCGGGGCAGCGATAAATATGATGCCTTTTTCGTAAGCTTCCCTGATTGCCGCATGATAAATGCGCCTGTTCAAAAGAGACGCATGGCTCATGGAGATCACACTGATATCTGTTTTCCTGCTTACATAATTTATTCCTTCGGCCATGTTGCTCCCAAAAGACAGGATGTTCCGCGACACGCGGAAGGGGACAAGATTTATATTTTTTGGCAACAGGCCATTTACCCGGTCATCAAAAAAAGTATTCTCTCTTGGTATCCTGTTTTCCGGCGCGATAACGGAATCGGCACCTATGATCAACGAAGAGCAGGAAGTGCCATGACCGCCCCACCTGATGGGCAGTGGCCTGGTGCTTTCAAGCGTGTCTATCGGGTCGTCAGGGTTTTCCCTACGCATGAAATTTTTTCCATGCTCCCGGTCAACGGAGGCTGTTTCAGGATGATTGGTGTAGCCGGTGTCGAGCATGGCGATGGAAAATTTGCTGGCGTCTTTATCAAAAGAGCCACGGCCGGCGGCAAATTCTTTAGCGGCATATTCCAATGCACCGTCCATATCTATACTGCGGTGATACCAAAACGGGTCGGGCAAAGTTGGTTTAGACAGGTTGATCACACCGTTAAAATGATCAAAGCGTTCGTTGATATCTTCTTCTTCAGAACTTTCTTCCGTGATAACTTCAGCATCCTCTACGCCCTCTATCTGCTGGATGGCCCTTTCCAGTTCAAAAGCTTCTTTTTGGGAAGATACTGTTATGTCTGACTCACCAACCCAGGAAAGGAATTTAGAATCTTCGGAAAAGAAAACGAGTTCATTACTTATGCCTGTAAATGACTTCAATCCCGGTAATGATTTTATCTTATTGCCAGGCTTTACATAAACGGTCAGTCGTGCATTCATTGTTAAATATTTAATCGTATCAAATTTTTGACAGTCCTAAATTTTGTCAATTATGTCTCGTTATATATGAGTTGACGTGTACCTCAATAAATTTTCATAGTGAGTTACCCCAAGAGGTCGCTCACCATGAAAATTCGCAGCTGACACTAAACTATTGACCTGGTTCTCAGATCCTACCTGGGTTTATAGAAATGATTGCTCCAGTTGTCCCTTTTCTTTCGCTTCCGACAATTTTTTTAATTGCTTCGACATCTTGACGTTATTGTCCTTATTCTCGCAGTAGTTCAGCAACAGGATCATGGCATTTAATTTCACAACTTTTGGATCTTTGGAAGCCGCTTTATTTTCGAGCGTGTATTTTGCCATGGATGCCATGTAAAGACCCAAAAGGTCACTGTTATCTTTGCCCACTATTGCCTGCATATCATTAAATACAAAGGAATGATCCGGAGTTCCAAACATCCATTTGCTAATGAATCGTAAGGAATTTAGCCTGTCAGGACTTTCCTTTTTAAAAGGCGTTGATAACAGGTAAGTAGCAGTTTGCAGCACAAAAGGATCCGCGGCTTTATAGTCTGAAGTTTTTTCAAGTTTGATAAGGTCGAAATTAGGCAGGGTCTGTGCACTTAAATTTATCGTGTAAAGACTGCAAAAAGTGAAAATGGTTATAATCGTTTTTATCATAAATGATCTTATTAGCTGGTTCAGGCGCAAATTTAAAACTGGCGTGAATTTTTTATGAAGATAGCAACTTAAACCTAAATTACTAATACACGCAGTGTTCTTCAATCAATACCGCCTGTATTAATCAGCACATCAGCAAATTAGCTGATGTGCTGATTAATAAGTCCTCAATTGCGCCTTTATAATACTGTCCTTTTTACTGGCAGAAAGATTGTGGTCAAAATTATACAGAGCTCCCTCCCAATCACCATATGTAGCATTGGGCAGAACAATAAATTTATTTCCAAAGGCAGCTGCGTTGTTTGTAACGGCCATATCTCTTTTTTCAAAAGGCAATTTGTCGAACAGGGAACTGAAGTCACTCAAATTATCCCCTAACAACATTATAATTTCCTGGTTTTGCGCAACAACACTCCGGCGGGGTTCTTTGCCTGACGATGCCTGTTTTAAAAACAAATGCGCATCGTCGGCATCGGGAAACTTCCAGCGCTGCAAATCTTTCAGTGTATTTGCCCGTTCGGCTTCCAGCCTGTTGGTAATATAAAAAATCCGGACTCCTTTGGAAGCGGCATATGTTAAAAAAGACAGGGCACCCGGAATAGTATCACATTCGATCCTGGCTGTCCATTCCATCCATGTTTTATCACTATATCCGCTGTCGCGGGATGCCTCGTGCACTGCATACGGACTGTTATCCAAAACGGTTTCATCAATGTCAGTTACAATAGCCAGCGGTTTTGTCAATTGTTGTTGCAAACTGGCATCCAGCCTCACCCTTGCAATATTGTAAGCCTGGTAACATAAGGCCTTGTATTCAGCGGCTTTTTGTTGCCACATGGCTCCCCATAACGGACCTTGTATCACCAGTGAACCGGCCGGATTCGGCCCGGAAGCGATTTTCTGAACACGGCAGCCGGCAAGCCCAACAAAAAGCAATAACAGTATCGGGAAATGATTTTTTTTCCTGGAAAGATTAATAGATAAATTCATTGAAGAGATTTTAAACATTAATAAGTTATCGGGAATGGAAGGAATTTCAATTGCCGGCAAACATCAAAATATCTATTTAAGTATAACCCACCTGTTTAGAAAATTATCCGGTGTTTCCAGTACAATTTTGTAAAAGGACGAAGCTGGTATTTTGCCCAGGTCGATGGTTTGCTGCTCTTTCGAAATATCTGTTTCTTTGATCAATTGATAATTATCGCTGCCTCCTGTCTTAAAAGCATTTGTTGTGGCGAGCCATATTTTTGCCTTTCCTTTTTTAGCGATCGCCTTCCAGGTTACAACCAATTGACTGTCTGTCCGCGATGCCATAAGATCGGCCACGGCGATTTTCCCTGTTAATGATACCCCATCAATTTCCATCAGTTTATCCCTGGGGATAGTTATGTTCAGATGGGCAGCAATAGAGGGCATAATATCTACAATACCCGGTGCATTTTTTGTAAACCAGGGATTTACATTTACAGCGTTGGTGACGATCCAGGTATTTCTTTCCCTGTCCGACTGTCCGCCATGGCCCCGCCCCGTTTTTGCGTCACGACCATGATCGGTTGTAATATAGATCACCCAGTCTTCGTTGAAATTTTGCCGGCGGTATTGTATCGCTTCCCATAAACGGCCCACCTGGCTGTCCATCATTTTTACCGCGTCATACATTTTTTCACTATCGCCATAACGGTGGCCCATGTCATCCGTATATTCAAGATAAACCCAGGATAGGTCCGGTGCATCCTTGCGGATAACGTCCGTAGCCTGGTTAACCACGGCCTCATCTATCAAATGGGTATAGCCGGATTCTTTATCATGCGGGTAATTCACTGTATCAAGTTCAAGGCCGTCAAAATGATAATCTACCGGTATTGAACCAGTCGGCGCAAATTTATCACCTACCAGTTTTGTCCGGTTATCCAGCCAGGTCGAAAAAATAGCTGTTTTTTTATCCGGGTACTGCTCTTTAAAAAAACGGAAAATAGTGGGGTAGAAATAATTGGGCGCCGAGATATCATTGCCCCATACATTGTGTTTATTTACCCAGGTACCGGTAAGCAAACTATTGTAACCTACTGCGGAAATGGTAGGCGTTTGCGAGTATCCGCCCTTCTCCCCGCCAACATAGGCATGCAGCCAGGCGCCTTCTTTTGCAATAGCATGAAGGTTAGGAACAGCTACTTTTTCAATCACGTCAGCAGGTATACCATCCGCGATTATAAAGACCGCTTTTTTTTGTTTGACCTGGGCAGAAGTGTTCAATATGATTGCAACACTAATTGCCAGCAGTATAATTTGTTTCATAATTATTAAAATTAAATGAGCGCAAAGATATGGTTGAATCTTGCTGAGACTGGTTTAACCGAAAGCGTAATAATAAAATAAAATCACCACAATAATTAAAGTAGTCGCCTTGCCGTTGGTTATTAATTTGTAAATTAAAAAAAGATTCGCCTTGTTAATTGAATTTTACTTAGTTTAAGTGCTGAAAAGAATTGTAGATAACAGTCATGCAGCAGCGCAGGTGAAAGCTGGTTCAATGCAGCAGATTATTTATGGATTCAAAATACTATTTAAAAACCAGCTTAAGAAAGCGATATGAAAAATTGTTTGCGCACTATATGCCGGATCATTTTCTTTTTAGTAATCGTAAGTTTTATAGCCTGTAAACATTCGACGCCACCGCCCGATTATAGCGGTTGGACTGCCTATGCCGGATCGAAGGATGGCATTCGTTACTCATCCAATGAACAGATCACCGCGGATAATGTAACGCAGTTGCAGGTAGCCTGGACCTACAGTTCGGGTGATGGCGATACCGCTAACCGCACGCAAAATCAATGCAACCCGATTGTAGTAAATGGCGTTTTATATGGCACCACGCCACAGGTAAAACTATTTGCTTTGGACGCGGCGACGGGTGTAAAAAGATGGGTATTTGATCCCGCCTCGGAAGACACTGCTGTTAAAAAAGATCCATATGCATTTTTCAAAGTGGCCCGTGGAGTCGCTTACTGGCAGGACGAAAAGGGAACTGATAAGCGCATTATCTACAGCGTTGGCTCTAAAACTTTTGCGATCAATGCTGCAGATGGTAAACCTGTCAGGAACTTTGGTAAGAACGGACATATTGAGTTGTCAGAAAATCTCGACTGGGACGGTGCCACTCAAAACGCCTACATAGCCAACACCACGCCCGGCGTAATTTATAAAGATTTGCTGATCATCGGCATGCGGGTAGGAGAATCGGCGGATGCCGCTCCCGGCCACATACGGGCCTTTGATATACTCACAGGCGAGCGTAAATGGATCTTTCATACCATCCCGCATCCCGGTGAAAAAGGGTACGAGACCTGGCCCGATAAAGATGCCTGGAAAAAATTGGGTGGCGCCAATAACTGGGCAGGTATGGCGCTGGATGAAAAAAGAGGCATTGTGTATGTGCCTACTGGTTCTGTCGGGGGCGATTTTTACGGCGGCATCCGCAAGGGAAGTAACCTGTACAGTAATTCTTTAGTGGCGCTGGACGCCGCTACGGGCAAATATCTCTGGCACTACCAGGTGGTGCACCATGACCTTTGGGACCGTGACCTGGCCGCCAATCCCAATCTTGTTACCATACATCCCGACGGCAGGGAAGTTGATGCGGTAGCCCAGATCACCAAACACGGATTTGTTTTTTTATTCGATCGCAACAATGGCGAGCCCGTCTTTCCGATCCAGGAAAAACCCGTTCCGGCCGTAGCTGCGTTACCGGGCGAGGAAGTCTGGCCAACGCAACCTGTTCCGACCTTGCCGGAGCCTTTTGCCCGTCAGCAATTTGGGCCCGAAGATGTCACCAACCGAACGCCGGAAGCCCACCAGGAAATGATGGAACGGTACAATAAAATAAAATACCGTACGATGTTTACGCCGCCCGCTAAAGAAGGCTCCTGGATCTTCCCGGGTTTTGACGGCGGCGGCGAATGGGGCGGGGCCGCTGTAGATCCGGCTTCGGGAATACTTTATGTCAACAGCAGCGAGTTGCCATGGGCGCTCACAATGGTTGACGTGGCAAATAATAACGAGCATTCATTGAAGACCATCGGTCAAAATGTGTATGGAAAATATTGTATCTCCTGCCATGGTCCCGAATTAAAAGGGAACGGCAGTTCTTATCCTGCGCTGGTAAATGTTGATAAAAAATACCCGGAGGAACAGGTGTCTAAAATAATTTCAACCGGCAAGAATATGATGCCGGCATTTAAGCAGATCCCCGGAGATGAAAAGGATGCCCTGCTTGCTTTTTTATACAACAGGCCCGACAAAGAACCCGTATCAAAAGGTAAAAAAGTAATGCCGAAAGAACCTGTTTCTGTAACTGCTGACCAGCAACAAAAGAAAAGCATCCTTGATGAGGTGCCTTATACGATGACGGGATACAATCGTTTTATCGATAAGGATGGCTATCCCGGCATTAAGCCGCCCTGGGGAACATTGAATGCCGTAGACCTGAATACCGGTAAACTTTTGTGGAAAGTGCCGTTGGGTGATTATCCCGAATTAAGCAAAAAAGGAATGCCTGCCACCGGTACGGAAGGGTATGGCGGGCCGCTGGTAACGAAGGGTGGATTAGTATTTATTGCTGCCTCAAAAGATGGTAAAATGCATGCTTTCGATAAAAAGACCGGGAAATTATTGTGGGAAACGCAGTTACCGGTACCAGGTTACGCGACGCCTGCAACTTATTCGATCAACGGCAAACAATTCGTAGTGATCGCATGCGGTGGCGGAAAAATCGGAAGTAAATCCGGGGATCAATACATAGCTTTTGCACTGCCGGATAAGAAATGATTTTAGTACCAGATTTTAGTGCCACGAATTTCCGAATAAAAACGAACGTGACTATTGATGGAGTTAATGAATGGGCATCAATTTTATGTACAATACGAGAAAGTGCAGGCAGAGATTAAGAAATAAAAAACAAGTACCCAACGAATTAATTTAATTGCAGGGCAGGCAGGCGGTACGACTGAGAATCGTAGACAAATAACTCATCGATCTCTACCGTCCAGTATTTATGCAAAGGAGTTTTAAGCAGGTGGTCTTCTACTTCCTTTTTATCAGTAGCATTTACGATCATCCAGCAGCGCTGCGTTTCCATGCTCACTGAATAATAATCTATGGTACCCTTATCGATCATACTGTTGATGTATACACGATGCGCAGGGACCAGGCTCATAAATTCGTCATCCATTTCAAAGTGAATGGTGACCTGGAATTTACTAAATTTCTCTTCGTTTATATTTTCCATGATACAATACTATTTTCCCACTCCTTTTTAAAAGGCGCGGTTATTTTAATATAATTATCTGTGTAGCCTTCCATCATTCCATTCTTGGCGTTGTGCATTTCAAATAAAACTTTTCTTGTATCACCAACGTGCCGGGCAGTGAAATATTGCATTTTCTGATAACTCAAATTACGTAATATTTTGTTGCGGAGATTTCTAACGGGTACGGGTACAACCGGCTTCATTGTTGCCGCAAGTGTGTTGGTCCTTTCGGAATAAGTAAACACGTGCAGGTAAGAAATATCCAGGTTTTGAAGGAAATTTACCGTTTCAGTAAAATGTTCCTCTGTCTCGCCCGGAAAACCAACGATCACATCAACTCCGATACAGCAATGCGGCATCAGCTTTTTTATAAGTGCTACCTTTTCCGCATACAATTCTTTTTTATACCGCCTCCGCATCAACCCCAGTACTTTATTGCTGCCGCTCTGTAATGGAATATGAAAATGCGGCATGAATTTTTTGCTGCCGCTTACAAACTCAATAATTTCATCTGAAAGCAAATTTGGTTCAATCGAGGATATCCGGTACCTGCCGGGTCCAGCTTCACTATCCAACTTTTTTATCAGTTGATAAAAGTCAGCTTTAGCTGGCTGATCCTGTGCCTTTCCGGTTCCCGGGATGGTTTTTTTTGCATCTCCAAAATCACCTAAATTGATCCCGGTCAACACTATTTCTTTTACGCCCTGCCCGGCAATTGATTTCACATTATCTATAATATTTTCAATAGAATCGCTCCTGCTTTTTCCCCTTGCCAGGGGGATGGTACAAAAAGAACAATTATAGTCGCAGCCATCCTGCACTTTCAAAAATACCCTGGTACGGTCATTTTTGGATTGCGCGGCGGTAAATACATTTACATCTTCAATATCGCAGCTGCAAATCTTAGCGCTATCGCCTTTGGTGATCTCTTTCAGGTGTTCAACGATATTAAATTTTTCGGCTGCGCCAAGCACAAGGTCCACACCGGGAATAGCAGCGATCTCTGCAGGTTTCAACTGCGCATAACATCCTGTGATCACTACCATCGCTTCCGGCGCCTTTCGTTGTATTCGCCTCACCAGCAGCCTGCATTCCTTATCCGCATTATCCGTTACCGAACAGGTATTGATAACATATACGTCCGCAACCTCATCGAAATCCTTCTTTGTAAATCCATCATTCTCTAAAAGTTGGCCGATGGTGGAAGTCTCAGAAAAATTCAATTTACAACCCAATGTATGTAATGCAACAGTTTTACTCACTGTGCAAAGATACAGGACAGGCTTAAAATTATCGGTAACAGGTAACACTTTTTGCTTAAGGCGATATAAAAGCGTCTTTTCAGTTACTTTACACCCTATTATTATGACAAAGAAATATTTTCCACTTATAGTATTGCTGGCTGCCGCTTTGTTGCTTTTTTATATAAAGAAAAATCAACGCGGGACCTTCACCAGCAACCAGCCTGCGGATATTACTATCCCTGCTGTCCCGGAAGGAGAATTCAACAGGAAAGCGCAAAAAATAACCTACAGTAAGCATGCCAGGTGCAGGATGGATTGCAGGCATATTGATGAAACCGAAGTATTGGAAATATTGCAGGATGGAAAGTTAAATTACGATAAGATCGAGCAGGATGCGCGTGGTAAAACCTATCCGTTGGAAGGAGTAACGCATGATAAACAACATGTCAGGATCGTGTTTGCGCCAAAACAGGACGGCCTGGTGGTAGTGACGGTAATTGATTTGGGTGAGGACTGGAAATGTAATTGTAAAGACCCTTAAATCTAAATGATTTATATAGTAAAACAGGCTACTTTTGTAACACGATCATTACCACCATTCGATTTCAATATTGATAACGATTTTAAATTCCCTTTGAGGGATAGGCCATGAAAATAAAATCTTTTTTTGCAAAACCATTTGCAGGGTACATCTATAAGCAAATCAAAAAAGGAATGGATAGCGCTGTGGAGGACCAGCAATCCATTTTCAACCACCTGGTAAAAGTTGGAGCCAAGACTTATTTCGGCAAAGAGCACGGATTTGAAAACATAAAGACATATGAAGATTTTGTAAAGCAGGTGCCCATCAGGGATTATGAAGAATTTAAGCCGTATATCGAAAAAATTAAGCAGGGCAAACACAATGTTTTGTGGAAGGGCCAGCCGATCTATTTCGCTAAAACAAGCGGCACAACAAGTGGTGTTAAATACATCCCCATTAGCAAAGATTCAATTGATAACCACATCAATACCGCGCGAAATGCGCTGCTGTGCTACATGGCTGAAACAGGCAACACAAAATTCGCGGATGGTAAGCTTATTTTTTTAAGCGGATCACCTGAACTCGAAAGAGTAGGCGGTATTCCCACCGGCAGGCTTAGTGGGATCGCAAATCACCATGTGCCTAAATATTTACGTGCCAATCAACTACCTTCCTATGAGACAAATTGTATAGAAGAGTGGGAGGAAAAGCTTGATAAGATCGTGCAGGAAACTATTGAACAGAATATGACCCTCATTAGCGGAATTCCGCCATGGATGCAAATGTATTTTGACAGGCTGCACGAAAAAAGTGGTAAAAAGATCGGTGACTTGTTTCCTGATTTTAGCGTGATGGTGCAGGGCGGTGTAAACTTTGAGCCTTACAAAGCAAAATTATTTGAAAGCATCGGGCGAAAAGTTGATTGCATAGAATTGTTTCCCGCCAGCGAAGGCTTCTTTGCCTTCCAGGATTCTCAGAAAGCAGAAGGTTTATTACTAAATACAAATAGCGGGATATTTTTTGAATTTGTGCCTGCGGCGGAGATATTCAATGATGCCCCGACCAGGTTGTCGTTAAAAGACGTTAAGGTAGGAGAAAATTATGCTTTGGTGGTCAATAATAATGCGGGCTTATGGGGGTACAATATCGGCGATACCGTTAAATTCGTCTCCACCAGTCCTTACCGCATTGTTGTTACCGGCAGAACAAAACATTTCATTTCCGCCTTTGGCGAACATGTGATTGGCGAAGAAGTAGAAACTGCGCTGATGGATGTGGCATCGCGTGAAAACGTTCACATTACAGAATTTACTGTAGCACCGATGATAGCGCAGGATGGAGGAAAAAGTTACCACGAATGGTTTATTGAATTTGAAAATACACCTTCCGACCTGGCAGCTTTTGCCAAAAAAGTAGATGATAATTTACGTGCAAAAAATGTGTACTATGATGATTTGATCGGCGGTAATATATTGGAGCAATTAAATATTTCAATCGTAAAAAAGCATGGATTTATAGACTATATGAAAAGCATTGGCAAGTTAGGCGGACAGAATAAAGTACCCCGTTTAAGCAATGACAGGAAGATTGCTGACGCTTTGAATGCCTGGATTGAAAACCACAGCTTTTCCTAAATATATTACCGTAGCCTGCAATTACCTTCCACCTATATGCACCTGTTTTACCCATGTGGTAATTAAACAAACAAAAATCTAACTATCCAACAAATAATAATAGTGGGCTCAACAAAATTTTGTGATAATTTTTGACGTTTAAGTAAGTAAATAACATACTTTTGCGGAATTCTTTACAAAATTACAAAGTGAAAAGTACAAATCATAATGGCACAAATGTAACCGACCTGTCTGATGGCATGGTTGTTACCTTTATTGTACTGCCGAACACTTCTCCCCGACGCCGACCTGGTTGCTGATAGGCCGAGCACTTGAAACATGCCCCTGTCAGTGAAAAAATCTCCAAAACCCGGGCTTTAACAATTTTTATTTCTAACTTTTTATTTCAATTATATACAATTGGAAACAAATAACATTATCATCAGGGTTGCTTCAACCAGTGATAGCCACTTCGCTACCACCATTACAGACGAAATGCAATCATCTGCACAGGCCCGTGGAACGGGTATAGCAAAAAGATCGCCGGATTATATCGAGAGAAAGATCAATGAAGGCAAGGCGGTAATAGCTGTTACAAAGCAGGGAGATTGGGTAGGCTTTTGTTATATCGAAGCATGGGGCCACGACCAGTTTGTGGCCAACAGCGGATTGATCGTAGCACCTGCATACCGGAAAAGTGGCGTGGCCAAGCAAATCAAGCAACGGATATTTGATCTGTCGAAAGAAAGATATCCTACGGCGAAAATATTTGGACTTACAACAGGTCTTGCAGTAATGAAGATCAATTCAGATCTTGGGTACGAGCCGGTAACCTATTCGGAATTGACAGATGATGAGGAATTTTGGGCAGGCTGCAAAAGTTGTGTCAATTATGATATCTTAATGAGCAAGGAAAGGAAGAATTGTATGTGCACCGCCATGCTATACGATCCTGCAGATCATTTTGAACCGGAAGAAACTAAAGAAGACTTCAAGCAAAATTCAAAATTATACGAGCGCTTCATGAAAATAAAACAAAGTCGCCTGTTAAATATCTTTAAGAAAAAAGAACGCGGTGGCAGTATTACCAAGTCTTTACTGAAAGTATTTTTTGCACATTAATTCAGCGGTAGCATCAACAGTTGTATTAACTGAGTTGATTGACATTTATGCCTTGAGCCACCTTTAACTATTTATTCCAATGAGTGATAATAATACGATGATCGATGAATCTTTGAACAAGGCCGAAGGGTCTTTGCAACAGCCGCCCAAAAAATCCGTGGTTGTAGGATTTAGCGGTGGGCTGGATACTTCCTATTGTGTAAAGTATTTAACGATTGAAAAAGGATATGATGTCCATTCCGTGATAGTCAATACCGGTGGTTTTACAGAAGAAGAGTTGAAGCAGGTAGAAGCCCATGCGTATAAACTTGGCGTAAAAACACATACAACAGTAAACGCTGTAGAAAGTTATTATGATAAAATAATAAAGTACCTCGTTTACGGTAATGTATTAAAAAATAATACCTATCCTTTAAGCGTAAGTGCGGAGCGTTTGAGCCAGGCATTGTTCATCGCGGAGCATGTTAAAAAAATGAATGCTTCAGCGGTTGTGCATGGAAGTACTGGTGCGGGAAATGACCAGGTGAGGTTTGACATGATCTTTAATATTATGATCCCCGGTGTGGAAATTATCACACCAATAAGAGACATGAAATTAAGCAGGGAGGAAGAGATCGCTTATCTGAAAAGTAAAGGGGTAGATATGAATTTTGAAAAATCAATGTATTCTGTCAATAAAGGTTTGTGGGGCACAAGTGTAGGTGGAAAGGAGACATTGAACAGCAATGGAATGCTGCCGGAATCAGCCTGGCCAACACAGGTGACGGAATCAGGATCAAAGAATGTCGCCCTTGAATTCATTAAAGGAGAACTTATTTCTATCGACGGTGAAACATTCAGTCATCCGTCAAAAGCCATCCAGCAATTACAAGCTATTGCCGGCGCTTACGGGATCGGCCGGGACATACACATTGGTGATACCATCATTGGGATTAAAGGTCGCGTTGGATTTGAAGCCGCTGCACCAATGATAATATTGAAGGCACACCACGCGCTGGAAAAACATGTATTGACTAAATGGCAATTGAACTGGAAGGACCAGCTGGCACTATTTTATGGCAACTGGTTACACGAAGGACAAATATTGGATCCTGTGATGAGAGATATAGAAGCGTTTTTGACAAACTCTCAGCAAAACGTAACCGGGAAAGTATTTGTGGAGCTGATGCCTTACCGTTTCCAGGTAACCGGCATCGAATCTGGCTACGACCTGATGAGCAGCAAGTTTGGAAAGTATGGCGAGATGAACAATGGCTGGAGTGGCGAAGATGTAAGAGGCTTTACAAAGATATTTGGTAATCAAACAATGATTTATCACCAGATTAAAGAGAGCGTTGATGGCAAGCAAGATTAAAGTCGGGATTGTAGGTGGCGCAGGTTATGCCGGCGGTGAATTGATAAGGATCTTATTAAATCATCCTGGTGCGGAGATTGATTTTGTATTAAGCAACAGCAACGCCGGAAAACCTGTGCATGCGGTTCATGGAGATTTAGTAGGGGAGACAGACATCATTTTTACACCGATGCTTAGCCAGGATATTGATGTGGTGTTTCTATGTTTGGGACATGGTGATGCCAAAAAGTTTTTAGCAGCGAATAGTGTAGATGAAAAAATAAAGATCATTGACCTTAGCCAGGATTTCAGGTTATCAGGTCAGTCAGCTTTTGGTGCCCGCAATTTTGTTTATGGGTTGCCTGAAATAAATAAAGAAGAGATCCGGTCTGCAGGTAATATCGCTAATCCCGGGTGCTTTGCCACCGCCATCCAATTGGGATTGTTGCCATTGGCAAAAGCTGGCTTGTTAAGTGAAATATATACAACCGGAATTACCGGTTCAACAGGAGCAGGGCAGGCACTGAACGCTACTGCTCATTTTAGCTGGCGGGCAAATAACATACAGGCCTATAAAACTTTAAATCACCAGCACCTCGGGGAGATCGGGCAATCGTTGAGCCAGTTACAGCGGGACGGAGATATCAATATAAATTTTGTTCCCTGGAGAGGAGATTTTACCAGGGGAATCTTTATCAGCTCACAACTAAAATGCCAGGAAAGTTTAACAGGGTTACACGAATTGTATAAAGATTTTTATGCCTTGCAGCCGTTTGTAACCATTAGTAAAGAGCCCATATTCTTAAAGCAAATAGTTAATACCAACAATTGCGTGATACAGTTGGAACAGGTCGGAAGCAACCTGGTTGTTCATTCGGCGATAGACAACCTCTTAAAAGGCGCAAGCGGCCAGGCTGTTCAAAATATGAACCTGGTCTTTGGCCTGGAGGAAACTGTTGGATTAAAATTGAAAGCGAATTACTTTTAGGAAAAGTATAGAGCAGGTTTAAGAAAGTCATACGGCTTTCTTTATTTATACCAAGGAAATAAAAGGCGATTGATTTAGCAAAAATTTCCGAAAAATTTTGCATACCGCTTGCCTTTTTTCTAAACGAAAATTATTTTTTATGAACCTATTCGATGTATATCCACTAAACGACA
>JBDSLD010000162.1:0-8462 GCA_039916545.1 Ferruginibacter sp. | reverse complement strand
CCTGCTGCATGAAAAGCTTCAAGCTTCAGTATAACCAGCTTTTATAAAGAATAACTTCGGTTGTTGGTCAGGTGATACAACTACGGCGAGCTGAGTAGCCAACCGGCTTTTAAAAAATTGTGTTGATATCCGGGTCAAAGTATCACGTCCGAGCAATCAAACGTGGGTCCCAGCGGGGTTTTCACAGCAGTCCTATTGAGATTGAAAACGCATATCCGTGAAACCCTGCTGCATGAAAAGCTTCAAGCTTCAATATAACCAGCTTTTATAAAGGATTACTTCGGTTGTTGGTCGGGAGGCACAACAACGGCGAGCTGAGTAGCCATTGGTTTTGGGGTGCTAATCTTGGTAAAAAGCTTCTATCCTATAACGCATATCTATAACAAACACTCATTTCGCCACCGCGATCTTAACTTTCTTATTCTTTATTTTCTCATCTTTTATCAACTCCAGTAATTCGCCCACTTTCAATTTTCGCACCGCGACAAATGAGAAAAAGTCTTTCACTTCTATCAATCCGATATCGTCTTTTTTTAACCTCCCCATTTTTGATAAAAATCCTACAATATCGATCTTATTGACCTTGTCTTTTTTACCGGCAGCAATAAACAGGGTAGACCATTTAGGCTTCTCCGGCAATTCAAGTTTTGCAGGTAAGATAATTTCTTCTACGTTTCCCGTAATGTATGCCGGCAGTTTTTCTTCTTCTGACAGGATAAGTACGGATTTTCCACCCGCCTCCATGCGCGCCGTCCTGCCGTTTCTATGCGTGTAGACATCGGCAGTTGCCGGTAAATGATAGTGGATGATATATTTTATATCCGGGATATCCAATCCCCGGGAAGCCAGGTCCGTTGTCACCAATACATTGGAAGTGCCATTTTTAAACTTAGCCATCGCACTTTCGCGCTCCTGTTGCTCCATACCGCCGTGGTAAAAAACATTTACAATGCCCTTTTCTTTTAACAGGTGACTGGTACGTTCCACAGATTCGCGGTGGTTGCAAAAAACGATCATCGATTTATTCCCGATCATACAAATCAACCTGAACAGCGTATCAGATTTATCTTTATCCGGAGAAATAAGGGTCATGATCACCAGCTCATCTGCTTCATTTTTTTCAATCGTGGCCGATAAAAAATTAAGTCTTACCGGTGAGTCGAAACCTATAAAAGATGGGATGCCAACCGCTTCCGTGGCGGAAGTCAGTATTCTTTTTTTAACCGCAGGCAATGAACCAATGATAAAAGACATCTCCTCCTGGAAACCGAGTTCAAGTGATTTGTCGAATTCATCCAACACTAACGTGCTGATTTCCTCCAGTTCAAAATTATTGCGCCGGATATGATCGGCAACGCGGCCGGGCGTGCCAATGATCAGCGCAGGTGATTGTTTTAAATTGTTTTCCTCCGTTTCTCTTTTGTGGCCGCCGTAGCAGCAGGTAACTTTATAACCCGTGGCCATTTTCCGGAACACTTCATCAATTTGTATAGCCAGTTCCCTCGAAGGCACCAGGACCAGCGCCTGTACTTTTTTTAGTTCCGGGTTTAGCACCTGGACTATCGGAAGCAAATAAGCCAACGTCTTTCCCGACCCGGTCGATGACAACAGGATCACATTATCACTCTCTTCATTCGCTTTGATGGATGCCAGCTGCATCTCATTTAACGCATCAATTTTTAAATTGGAAAGGATGGTTTCGGGGAATATATTGTTTGTTTGCATTCCGGCAAAAGTAGGTGTTGTTATACGAAGGACAAAAAAGAGAATGCAGCTGCATTCTCTTTCAATATAAACAGGTAAGGTAGGTCTATGGTATGAACACCGATTTTAGAACCGAATAATAAGCGATATGAGTTTATACCATCAGTCCGCCAGGATTGTTATGGGAAATTTAAATTTACCGGTCAAAGGTAATAAAAGGGAGATTCGCTACGCAACCAATATTCCATGATTGATTTGATCAGATCGAACATTTCTTCATAGCTGGTAGGCTTTACAAAAAATCCCTGGACTGATTTGGAATAGGCCTGCACGATCACCTGTGGGCTCATGGAAGTAGTCAAAAATAAGTAGGGAATACAATTTACGCGCAATTCATCGTCTTCGTGTATTTTATCCCTTAATTCAAATCCGTTCATTAAAGGCATATTTATATCGCACAAGATAAGAAAGGGTTTTCGACGGAAACTATGCAGGTATTGAAAAGCTGAATGTCCGTCATCGAAAAAAATAATCTCTTTGTCGTAATTCAATTGCAGGAAAACTTCTCTCATCATTGTCTGGTCATCCGGATCATCTTCAATTATGATTACAGGTCCTTTTTTATTCATATAGAATATTGGGTTAATAGGTTGTTATTAAGGGGGTTTATAAAAACCAAGTTATAGAAAAGAAATGATAAAAGGATGAAGGGATAAATTAATTACAATGTTTTATTGTAGGAAATCCGTTTGGGGGCATAATTACGGAAAGATAAATATGAAACCAATAATGCAAAACTAAAATATATAATTATTTTACAATATGTATGATAAATCAATTTGTTTGGCAGTTACATTTATCTAAAGATTATTGTGGAGATAACACTTGGTAAAGGCTTCCTGTAAAGTGCGGATACTTCACCCGGCACCATGGCTTTTGAGAAATTTGAATTATAGGTAATAGATGGTCAATTATTTTATTGATGGCAGAATTGCCGAGGCTGTTGTGGCTGTCAATCAGCATTACGCAAATCATTTTTGAGCTCATAACCTGGATTATAGCATAAACGATATCCCAAGAAACTCCGATGATGATTTAAAGTGTTACACAATTTTTATTTTATGTTATATTATTTACAGCTTTGTGGGGCTATAATTTTTGAAAGCCCAGGATGAATAAAGGATAAAATTCCGGAAGATTCTTTACCTGGCAGCGCCATGGAGATCCTACCATTCATCCTGTTGTTTATAGCGCAATTGCAACATGGAGCATAAACCTGTTATTGGCCTTGACAATTCCATTGGCAAGGTTTTGGGAAAACGGTGTTTGAAAATTTGCCCCGATCGCAAATTTGCTGAATGCACTTTCGATGCCTGCTGTTCCTAATAATAAATTTCCGCCAGACACCGTTACATTAAAACCATTGTCGGTATCTGTCTTTGTATTATCATATTGAATCCCTGCATTAGGCGCAACTGTCAACTTCTTTTTTATCCTGAACTTATAATAAGCCTGTGAATTAATGTTAAATTTATTACCATACTCGTAATGGTATTTATTGGGATTAGTTACCTTATAATTTGAGGATATATTAATGCCCAAATCCTGTAAACGGATATCATACATAGCACCGATATTAAAATCAAAACTGCCGGTTCCCAGTTGAAACAGGTTTGCATCATTATTGGCAGTGGCTTTGTCTTTTGGATTGTACTTACCAGTGGCGAGTTTTATTCCACCGCCAATCCAAAGACTTTGAACCAATAATCTGTTTCCAAAAACAACGTGCCGGGTATTCGCCAATTGGTAATAACCAGCTGCTGTTATATCACCAATTCCATTTTTACTATTTGTAATACCCTGGTTTGTTCTTTCATTAAGACTATACGGAACAGACGCCATTACCCTGAACTTTTTACCGATATTCCAGCCGCCCCAGGCCTCTGCAGTATTATATGTTTCTTTGGTAGTAAGATAAGTAAAGGCGCCACCCACACCTATATGTGTGTACATAGCGTTATACCGGTAACGAAGGCCAAATATATGTTTATGAAAATCCGGGAGTATGCCAATATAGCTATTACCGACCCCACAACCACAAATGTCGCAGGCCATAATTCCTAATGGAAATGAAATTGCCAAAAACAGGCTTAACATATTTTTTTTCATTTTTTGTGTTGTTTTTGTAAAAAGGTTAGAAATTCATCTTTACAGGTTGTTGAGCAAAAACCATAAATTTTGCCGCGCAATAAAAGCGTGTCTTCTATGCCGGCAGTTATGGGCATTCCACAGGTCGTATCTTTTTTTGATTCAAATATTAACCCGGCAAATTTTTTTACCGGTTTTGTTGGTCGTATAGTGTCAGTCAGCGTTATTTTAGTCCCGGGATTTTTAGTATTGCAGCCGGGGAAAACTATATTTATTGACAGGCAAAGAACGATTAACATATTTTTCATATAGTTAATTTATTGTTCAGAAAAACGTTTATCAAGAAGAAAGCTTTTATCATTGAGCGTATTTAAAAACGCAAGTATTTGCCCCCTTTCAATTATGGTTAGTGAAATGCCTAATTGCGCTGCTTGCTGAAATAATGGGTCCAGATTGGGAGTATTTTGTACCCGGCCACTATAATGATCGAGAACAGCATCCAATGTAAAAAACCGGCCATCGTGCATGTAAGGCGCGGTAAAAGATAAGTTTCTTAGGCTGGGGACTTTAAATTTATACTTGTCAGTATCATGTTGTGTAATTAATTCCCGGCCCGGGTCGTTAACATTGCTTACACTGATACCGTTGTTCCTGAAACTATGGTCCGTAAAAAGAGGCTCCTGGTGACAGGGGCTGCATTTTTGTTTTACTAAAAGATATCCTGCCTGCTCGTCGAACGAAAATACGGCCCCCAGGTTTCTTTTTATGCTGTCATATTTACTGTTACTACTTACGCACATGACCATAAATTGCGATAGCGATTTTAAGAAGCCACTCGTTGTTATTTCATCACTGCCGTAAGCCCGTCTGAATAACGCAGGGTAGGTTGCCGAGTTTCGTAGTTTTTGTAAAACATTTGCCATTGTCTCATCCATCTCTACGTGATTCGTGATCGGGGCGATGGCTTGCAAATCCAGGTCAGCAATGCCACCATCCCACATAAAACTCCTGCTCCAGGCAAGGTTCATAATTGGGGGCGAGTTCCGCGTACCCATCCGGTCAAGTATACCATAAATTCACTTTTAAACGTCTGTATCGCAAACGCCAATAAAAAAATAAAAGCAATGATTGGTTTTAACAAAGTGACCTGTTTTTGCAAAGGTAATTTAGCTTAGTGAAAAAAATCAGATTTTTAAAAATATAGATGACGATCTGTATATTTTGGTAATGACTTTGACAGAATAAAGAACAAAGGTTACTATAAAAAACAGGCTTACTAATGGAAGCCAATGATTTAATTCGCTTATTAAAAACGTCTTTCCAAATAAAAATATAGCCAATAAAAGTGTGAAACTTAAAGAGAGTGTCAACAATAAAAAATTTGCACAGAGTTGCCAAAAAAACTTTTTCATAATTATAAGCTTTCATTAGAATTTTTGTATCGATTGACAATAAGAAACAATCATCCGATATAACAAACAAATAATCTGATTATCACATAATAAAGGTTAAATTGCTAACCACTTCATTTTAATCCACTTTCACTCAACCTAATCACCATGGAACTCGTTAAAAGTCGCGTGTATCAATACGCAAAAGCTACCGATCCAAACCTACCTTTGTTTGCAGACAAAGTCTTTGGAACTGATCAATTTTTCCAGGATTCTCAGCAAGTGACGGGACAGCAGATTAAAGATTTAGCTGCCATCTGTCCTAATCTTAATATGAATTGGATATTAAATGGACGAGGGCAAATGTTACTGACGCCTGAAGATATTTTAATTGAGGCCCTTGAAGATGAATTAGGTAATCAGCAACGCGAGATCGAAAAATTGAAAATCTTATTAAAATCGCAGGGCATCAAGTAATATTTATTCTCCTTGATTGATTTCAAAATTTATCCGTATGTGAACATGAGTCGTTATAGGAAACCAATTAAATTTTCCTATAATTAATATTATGTTAAGTAGAATGATTTCGTATTGCGTTGAATATCAACATAATACGAAGGTCACGTCTTAAATCCCCTTCTGTGTTGATATATCTCTTTGAATATCAACACGATATGAAGGTTACTCTTAATCTTCGGGGTGCGCTGGTAAAACTGGAAATTGTTCTTTAACTGCCGGAATAGTCTTCCGAAGAAAAGAACGCAAACTGGCAGGCTCTTGCCATTGGAACTTTCAAAAAATCAAGTTTGTAATTGGTTGACAACTTTTTGTTTGTCAACAACTTATAAACGATTGGCCTTATGTAGATATGTAGCTACAGCCAGTTCGGGCGTTGCGATTACCTTCGCCGCCCTCTAAAATCTATTCATACTTAAACTGAAGTTATATGAAAGTACCTTTAGCAAATGATTTCAACCGAGGATTGAAACATTTTCTTGCATTCTCTGAAAATTTTTTAGAGTTATTGGATAAAAAAATAGCTGAGTATCAAAGTTGCATCGTAAAAGTGCAGGACCAACTCACTTTATATCCGCCAGCACTTTTTCCGGCACGTCCAGTGCCAACTACACAAATTTATGATCGCCGTATTCTGCGATACGAAAAGCTGAAACGGTACTATCAATTTATGATCGAAGTAGCGAAGGAAGAATACAAGCCCTCTTCTTACTCTGAACATCTGGGCAAAGATGCAGGGGCTAAACGTGAGGCGGCGCAGAATGAACTGCATCCGCCTAAGTCGTATTCTTATGCTGCTTCAGCTTATAGAACTAAGGAAGAACATATAGCTGCAAACATGGCTTCTCATGGTAGCGAATTCAGTAAATCTTACCTTAAAGAAAAGGAATACAATCGCTCTACCCTGGCTGAACAAAAAGCCAAAGCAAAGAAACGCCTGGTTCAAATCATTACAGAAGTTGAAACGACACAGGAAAAACGTGCAAGGCTAAAACGTGAGTATTTCGATAATCGCGCTAAGGCTTTTGCTTCAAAAAAATCTGTTCCAAAACCGATTAGCAAAGTATCAGGTCTATCAGAAAGCAATCATCTAAAAGTTGCCTAACATTATTCAAACTAAAACTGAATAAATGCAAACAATCATCGTAGGCGTTCAGCCTCTTATCGTTTTTATATTCTATGAAGTACCTTATTATGGCTCCATGGACTACACAAAAAAGAGGCGACAAATCAAACAAGGCTAACGTTTAGCCTATCATACTGCGCCACATATAGCGATATGTGTGGCGTGGTATAAATATGAAAAACATTCTTCACCCGTTTTACTTTCCAGTCCTATGAACCATTACCATTTAACATGCTCTCAAAACTTCTACGGTCAAAAGGATGCGAAAACTTATTATAGCGTACCTGCCCGTAAAGTATGGGCTGGCTTGCGTTTTATGGTGGTTCACTTCAACGTTGAAGTAATTTTTGTTTACAGAAAAGAAAAGAATACCGTTATTGGAAAAAACACTTACATCGGTAGTTATTCCAAAAAATACGACAACTTCAGAACGTCGGGCGGCCTATTCAAAACATTCAATTTTTAACTATGCACAAGTATTTAGAAATGGGCGGTTCCGGCTTGTGTACGTTTACATTTTTGCAAACGCAAATAACACCGGTTACTAACCTACAAAACACACAGCAACTTATTATTGCTGGTATTATAGCTGTTACCTCTAACCTTCTGATAAAACTTGGCACCAAAATCATTGACAGGCGCAAAGTTGTAAAACGTGTTAAACGTCGTTTACATCAGATCATCAATAAAACATCGGTTTAATCCCGGATATATTGCCACATTAAAATCACTATATGAATATTGAAATGAAAACTCCTACCGTGAAAACGAAGAAATTAAAAATCTTAAAAGCACCGGAGCCACTTACAGCTACTCAGCTAAAAGAGATCAAGGCGGCTAAAAAAAAAGAGCCGAAGCAAGATGCACCCAAACCGCTCTCCCGCTCTAACATTTCACCTTTGCCTTTGGCAACACTAACAAAAGACCAGGTTAAAACCTTATTCAGTCAGTCACCGGAATTATTTGATTTCATCAATAATAATCCGGTCGTATTAAAATACGATTATGACATTTTCGAAAAATATGATACGGTTATGAAAGGTCAATTTCTCGACCTTAAAGAAAGCGTTATCAACGAAGCGGATGGTAGAACATTCAACCTGATCATTGACAACGATTCAAGGCGAATTGCCATGCAACAACGTCGCAAGCTCGGCATCACCTTGCCGGAATTGTTTCGCAATGCAATCTGGACTTACCTTGAAACGCTTACAAAATAAAATGTATGATACTCTATTTCATAATAGGTTTGTCTGTTCAAACCCTTGACATGGTATGTTTTCCCGAACATACCGGCTACCCTAAATTTATAGACCGGCTGCTGGATGAAAAGCCTTATTTCATCCCTTTCATCAATTTAGCGTCTACGCTATGTTTTCCCCTTATACTTATTTCTATGACCCGTTATGTATGGTCAATACGTGAATAAAGTTTCATCTAAACGGGTGCACTTGCGCCTTAAAAACCTTCCTGCCCTTTGCAGGACGGTTTTTTAATTTTAAGTGGATCTCCCGCACCAATAAAAGTCCAATTGAAAAACTGAACATCAACGGAGCGTCGCCACTGAAGCTAAATAG
>JBDSLD010000161.1:0-50782 GCA_039916545.1 Ferruginibacter sp. | reverse complement strand
AATAGCGGCGCAAAGTTTTGTATTATTAAAGAATAACAATAATGTTTTGCCCATAAAAAAAACCGGTACGATCGCTTTGGTCGGGCCCCTCGCCGATGCAAGGGAAAATATGACCGGTACCTGGAGCGTAGCCGCGGATTTTTCAAAACCTATTACCGTATTGGCAGGATTACAGGCGGCAGTTGGAAACAACGCTAAAATATTATATGCAAAAGGTTCCAACCTTGATGCAGACAGCCTGTTTGAAGACAGGGCGGGCATGTTTGGAAAGGCATTTAAAAGAGACAATCGCAGTGCCCAACAAATGATTGATGAGGCGGTTGCCTTAGCTAACCAGAGTGATGTGGTGGTAGCGGCATTGGGTGAATCAGCCGAAATGACAGGCGAGAGCAGCAGCCGCAGCGACATCCAGGTTCCACAGGCACAGAAAGACCTGTTAATGGCACTGGTAAAGACAGGCAAGCCGGTGATACTGGTATTGTTTACCGGAAGGCCGCTGGCCCTGAAATGGGAAAACGAAAACGTACCCGCAATATTAAATGTATGGTTCGGTGGCTCTGAAGCCGGCAGCGCGATTGCAGATGTTTTATTTGGAGATGTAAATCCGTCCGGTAAGCTCAGCACCACATTCCCGCAAAATGTTGGACAGGTGCCAATTTATTATAACCATAAAAATACCGGCCGTCCATTACCAGACGGCAAATGGTTTCAAAAATTCCGGTCAAATTATTTAGACGTTTCTAACGACCCGCTATATCCATTCGGTTATGGATTGAGTTATACCAATTTTAAATACAGCGACGTAACACTAAGCCGCTCGTCGATAAAACCAGGCGAGACACTAACGGCAACGGTCACCCTAACTAACAGCGGGGCAGTTACAGGCAGTGAAGTTGTTCAATTATACATACGTGACATGATCGGCAGCATTACCAGGCCGGTAAGGGAATTGAAAGGATTTCAAAAAATTGAACTAAAGGCGGGGGAATCTAAAAAAATCAGTTTTACCATTTCTGTCAATGACCTTAAGTTTTATAATTACGACTTAAAGTATGTTGCAGAGCCGGGAGATTTTAAAATTTTTATAGGTGGCAATAGCCGCGATACGAAAGAAGCTAATTTTAAATTGCAATAGGCATCGCTCATACACACATTTCATTGAATAAAATGCAAACCACCAATCGTAATAATTAGTAAAGTCTTAAAATTATCAGTATGAAAAAATTATTGGCCATTGCCATTGTGATTATTTTTTACCTGCCGGCATTCGCACAGGATCTGTCACTTTTTGAAAAACGCTTATTTATCAGCAACGGTGATACCTTGCCTTACCGTTTACTGCTGCCGGAGAATTATGATACGTCAAAAAAGTACCCGTTGATATTTTTTATGCATGGCTCGGGTGAAAGAGGCCGTGACAATGAAAAGCAGCTGGACCACGGTGCAAAACTTTTTTTAAACGCGGACAATAGAAAAAATGATCCTGCCATCGTAGTATTTCCACAATGCCCGGAAAATAGTTTCTGGAGCAATGTGGCGTTTAACCGTGACAGTACCGGTAAAGTAAAATTTGAATTTCCGGTAGATGGGGAACCTACAAAAGCTATGTCGCTCGCGCAAGGTTTGGTAAAACAACTACTGGCTGCTTATTCCATAAAGAAAAGACATGTCTATGCCATGGGACTCTCGATGGGCGGCATGGGCGTTTTTGAATTGGTAAGAAGAAGTCCAAAAGTATTTGCAGCCGCGATCCCGATCTGTGGTGGTGCCAATACCGCAACAGCGGATCAGTTAAAACAAACAAGCTGGTGGATATTTCATGGGGCCAAAGATAATGTGGTACCGCCTGCTCTGTCACAACAAATGTACGATGCGCTCCTTACGGTAAATGCCGATGCAAAACTGACCATATATCCAGAGGCGGATCACAATAGCTGGGATTCAACTTTTGCTGAAAAAGAATTATTATCCTGGTTATTTTCTAAGGAAAGAAAAAAATAATATTCCTGTAAAACTTATTGTATGTCAAATAAAAAATTACTGATCAATATTGTGATCTGCTTTATTACGGTGCTTTTTGCCTGTTGTTCAAAATCATCCGGTACAGGAACTGTTACTCCACCACCTCCACCTGTTGTACCGCCACCTGTTGCGGGTACCAATGATGTGGATTTCTGGCTTACAAAAGGAGATGGTTCTGTTCTGCTGGCAAAACAGTCAGCCGTACTTTCTTTTGGCTCAGTTGCCAACAGCAATGCTTTTATCGATGTAGATTCCAGCCAGGCTTATCAAACCATAGATGGCTTTGGCTATACCCTCACCGGCGGAAGCGTGACAGTCATCAATTCGTTAAGCGCGTCAGACAAGGCAAGTTTACTGACAGAATTATTTGGCGCCACTGAAAGCTCGATCGGCATCAGTTATCTCCGTATCAGCATCGGCGCATCGGATTTAAACGCTACCGTATTTAGTTATGATGATTTGCCTGCCGGCCAGGCAGATCTTACATTGGCCAATTTTAATCTTGGTCCTGATAAGACGACACTCGTACCGTTGCTGAAAGAAATTTTATTGATCAATCCATCCATCAAAATCATTGCTACGCCCTGGAGCCCGCCCGTATGGATGAAAGATAATGGCAGTGCAAAGGGTGGAAGTTTGCAGACTAAATATTACGATGTCTATGCAAAATATTTTGTAAAATATATCCAGCAAATGAAAGCGGAAGGTATTACGATCGATGCGATCGCTCCGCAAAACGAACCCTTGAATCCGGATAATACGCCAAGCCTCTTAATGGTAGCCGAACAGCAAAGAGATTTTATAAAAAATAATCTCGGCCCCGCGTTCCAGGCGGCAGCCATCACTACAAAGATCATTGCATACGATCACAACTGCGACCATCCTGATTATCCTCAAACCATTTTAGCGGATGCCGCTGCCAGTGCTTTTGTTGATGGATCGGCTTTTCATTTGTATGCCGGCGACATAAGTGCCTTATCGCAACTGCATAACAATTACCCGGACAAGAATGTATATTTTACCGAGCAATGGACCAGTTCTACGGGAAGTTTTGATGGGGACCTGAAATGGCATTTAAAAAATGTGATCATTGGCTCCATGCGTAACTGGAGCAAGATTGCATTGGAGTGGAACCTGGCCAATGATCCAACTTTTGGCCCCCATACACCAGGCGGTTGTACGCAATGTAAAGGGGCACTCACCATCGGTACCAGTGTTACAAGAAATGTGGCTTACTATATTGTGGCCCATGCATCAAAATTTGTTCCGGCAGGATCTGTCCGCATCTTTAGCAATATAACCGGTTCCCTGCAGAACGTAGCATTTAAAACACCTTCCGGTAAAAAAGTGCTCATCGTAGAAAACGATGGAACGGCCAGTGAAACATTTAATATCCGGTATAAAAATAAATGGATCGTTACCACATTGCCGGCAGGGGCGGTGGGTACTTATACCTGGTAGCGGTGTATTACCTGGTTTTATCAGAAAATTAATTTTACGAAAAATAAATGTATGGGCCTCCTGCCATTAATGCGTAATTGTTAAATTAACACCTGTATTTACAACTAAATTTCCATTGGCCGTTTCAACTTTCAGGGAATAGACAGTCGTGTTGGTGGTAATGGTAACATTATGCAAAACGGTGACCTTAGCTGATATACCTGGAACAATTTGGCCAACCCATGTTGCGGGATCATTCCAATTACCATTGGCAGCAGTCACAAACACAGCGTCTGCAGGTGGGCATGGGCCAATTAAATATTTTGCTACCACCCCTGAATTGCCGGGATCCTGGCCATAACCTGCTACATATAAATTGCTGCCTGAAATAGCCATTCCGTTTATTCCATCATTTCCTCCGCCAACCTGCGTAATTACTTTTCCATTGGTGCCAAATGTATTATCTGCGGATCCGTCCGTGTTAAACCTGATCATAGCAAAATCATATCCGCTTACATTGTAATAATTTCCGCCCAGGATTATTTTATTATCGGGTTGTACGACTATCGAATTTGCATGGGCAACATTGGGGAAACCGGCAGTTAATAGCTGCCCTCCATTTAAAGTTAGGTCGGGAGTGCCGTCACTGTTTAAACGGGCTATTACAAAATAACTTTGTACACCTCCGAATGTTTTTTCATAGGAGCCGCCTAATACAATCTTGCCATCACTGGCTATTGCAGCTTTGACGGTTATTTTAAAGTCTGAAAAGTCTTCAATATATTGCTCCCCGCCAAATTCCCCGAAGGTTGCATCCGGTGTAGCATCCGCATTAAAGCGGGCAATTATTATATCCTCCTGGTTACTGCCACCGACGACAATTATTTTATCATTTTGCAACACCATATCATTACCGGCAAAGGCTAACGCAAGCCTTCCATTTACGCTAAAGCTGCTATCCAGGCCGCCATTGCTGTTGTAACGGGCCACCCCTGAAACACCGCCTGCCAGTATTTTTCCATCACTTTGGATAGCCAGCGCTTTAATTACTTCCGCTACACCAAAATCAGTGGATTGTTTACCGTCATTACTAAAAGTGTTATCCGGACTGCCATCAGTATTAAATCGTGCCAGTGCAAATTTGCTGGCACTGTTACCGGCTATTAAAATTTTCCCATCACTTTGAATGGCGATTGCATTGGCCCTGTCGTCAGATAGACCGAAATCAGTGGTTTGTTTTCCATCTCCTGAAAAGTTGTTATCCAGGCTTCCGTTTAAGTTGTACCGTGCGAGGGCGAAATCATAATCAATGCCATTCCAGGCATATCCCGCTGCCAACACTTTTCCATCAGTCTGAACGGCTGTGCTGGTATAAAATGTAGAACCAGCCCTGATGCTATCGATTAGCAGCCCATCTCCATCAAATGTATTATCAAGACTTCCATCAATATTGTACCTGGCAGCAGCAAGAGACGTATTTGCGCCGTTAACCGTATAACCCAACGCCACTAATTTTCCATTGCTTTGCGCGGCGATGGAGTTCGCATAATCCTTGAACCCAAAGTCTGTAATTTGAATTCCATCAGTCGAAAAACCGGCATCCGGCGTTCCGTTTGTATTATAGCGGGCAACGGCAAAATTCGCAACAGTGTTATTGCCTGTGTAACCGGCTATAATTATTTTCCCGTTTGGCTGAACAGCCAACGATGTTAAAAATTCAATCCCGCTACTGAAATCAGTTAGTTGCAATCCATTTGTTCCAAAACTGCTATCTGTACTTCCGTCCAAATTATAACTCGCCAGTGCGATTTTGTTGTTATTATTAAGTGTTCCATCCGAACCTCCTATTAAAATTTTTCCATTTCCCTGGATGGCTAACAAGGCAATTTTATAGTCTGTAGTGTTGCTGGTTACAACACCTCCGTTATCTGAAATAGGAGTTAATACATTTCCTCCGTTGAATGAACTGTCAATGCTACCGTCGTCATTAAACCGGACAATTGTATATAGTTCATCGGTATTGCCCGCCAGTAGTATTTTTCCATCATTTTGAACAGCTACGGAAGTGGCATTGGTAAAGAGATCAAATGAAAGAATACCGGTTCCATTAAAAGAATTATCCAGGCTGCCGTCTGCAGTATATCGAATAAGTTCGCTGACAGAACCACTTTCCCGTTGGTTGCCGCCGGTAAGGAGTATTTTATTGTCGCTTTGTACTGCAATTGCATAAGGAATATCCCTCTGGCCAAAGTCTGTTATTTGAATTCCGTTCACGCCAAAACTGCTATCTATGGTTCCATCTGTATTAAATCGCGCAACTGCGAAATCCACAGGGTTAGAAAATGCGTCAGAGTTTAGGATGGAGCCACCGATGACTATTTTGCCTGTGGTTTGCCGTACCGCATGTGCAGCATAAATACCTACCGATGAAGAAAATCCACTGTTCGCGAAGGTACCGTCTGTAGATCCGTCGGCATTTTTCTTGGTTATGCGCGTAGTACCATTTGACTCCACCACAAAAAACATACTTCCATCGGGTTGTAAAAAAACCTCCCTGCCAATAACTGGATAGTTTAGCTTGGAGCCTATATCAGTCTTCACAATACCCGCGTCGCCAAAGGATGGATCAGGCGTGCCATATTGGGCAAAACCAATTTGTAAAATGCATAGCAATAAAGAGCTGAGCAGAATTTTTTTCATACAAAAATTTAAAGTGCATGTGTTACCATGCAGAAATAAAAAAATAAACTTGTGATAGTTAAATGGCTGGCAGATCAGCAGGACAATACATTAGTTTTAAAAGCAGCTTTAGGCGATATCGGAATTTCTTAAAAGTGCTGAAGCACATTTAAAGATATATATTATTCATAACTTATATCTTTCCTGATCGAAATCTTTTTCCCCAAGAATTATGTACCGCGGGTGTTATTTATTTAATATTTAGTATTGCCGGAAAGGGTTGTTTTTGAATCTCTAAAAATAAAACCAATGAAATGTTCAATGATAAAATTTAATCGCCACATTTCCCCAAAAAAAATGACCTGTTGTAAAACAGGCCATTTTCTAATATCTGATTAAATACAATTTAGTAACCCGGATTCTGCTTCAGGTAATCCGGAAGGTTGGAAGCTCCGTCAATAGCCGTTTGCGGGATCGGGAATATCCTTTTATTTTTATCGGTATTTGTCTTCTCCGTCCAGGCGCCCTCATATTTCCCAAAGCGGATCATATCTGTGCGCCTGTTCATTTCCCAGTAGAATTCAAAACCTCTTTCACGTAAAAGCAAATCAAGTGTAACAGCCGCCAGCGGAGTGGGTTGTACGGCATAGGCGGTCCTGGAAGTTCTAACCGTATTTACATCAGCCAGGGCGCCGGCGGCATCGTTCTTACGGAGTTTCGCCTCGGCCCGCATAAGATATACATCGGCTAAACGGATGATCGAGATATCTGCTTCACCGAAATTTCTGCCGCTGGTTGACTTTCTGCTGAATTCATATTTTTCAACCCGGTAGCCGGTAGAGTAATTACTGCCTGCCGTAGTGAAATCAATAAACTCTGAAAAGTTTACAGGCAGGTTAGGGTTGCTGCGCGATGCATTAAACAATTTACCAACTTTATATTTACCGTCAGGGCATTTTTCAAATACCCCGTTTTTGCGGATCAACCCATATTGCTGGCCACGAAGTATGCCACGGTCCATATTAAAATCTTCTACACAGGAATCGCCGGGATTGGTATAGATGGAAATATTTTGTTTGTAGAACCTTGGATCGCCTGCCGCGGGATCATTGGGCGCATTGGCTGCTACCCATGACTGGTAGAAATCGGGCGTAATAGCTGGCCCGTCCGTACCATTGGCGGCCGGGTATGCCGGCAATGGAAACTGGTCGCCCGACAAGGAAAAATAAGCCATGCGGTTATGCCCATTGAGATCCGGGCGCTGGTCCACTGCGAATACCAATTCCTTGTTGTCATGGTTGTTGTTACCGAAGATCGCGAAGTAATCAGCAGATAATGCATATTGGCCAGAACTGATGATCTTATCACAATAGCTGATAACTTCATCCAGGTCTTCCGTCTTGAACTGGAAAGCGTCCGCATATACATCGCGGTAAACCGCAGCGTTCAGGTTAAGCCGTGCAAGTAGTCCCCAAACTGCTGCCTTGGTAAGCCTGCCGGGGCCGGTAGTATTGTCCAAAACAGGTTCAACCGCAAGTAACTCACTTTTTATATAATCGATCGCTTCCGTACCACGAATGATCTTGGATACCTGGCCCGGATCTTCCTTGACAAAAGAAATCCCAAACAGGTCGAGACTAAGCAGGTTGTAAAAAGCACGCATACCCCTGGCTTCCGCGATATAGGATGTCACATTCGGATCCTTGTTATCCTTCAATGAAGTGATGGCCGTAATAGACCGCGACAATTCTTCAACGATCAGGTTCCAGGTATCCTTTACATTGGGATCAGTGCTGGCAGTTTCATGTTTGTGAAGAGACAAATAGATGCCATTATCACCCCAATCCGTGCCACCACGGTAAGGGAGAATTGCTTCATCGGTAGATATTTCCTGCAAGGCAAAATAGGTAGTGTGGCGGTAGATATCCGGGAGCCGTGCATAAACGGGTGCGATCAGTCCATCGGCGATCTCTTTTTCTGTGAGCCCTGTTACTGACGACTCATCCAATACTTCTTCATTTAATTTGGTACAACTTCCTGCTACAAGAATAATGGCCTGGAGCAAAATTATTTTTAAAAAAATCCTTTTCATGTGAGCTGTTTTTAGAATGATACATTTAAACCGAAAATAATAGACCTGGCCTTTGGATAGCTTAGGTAATCGATGCCATAAGATGATATGCCATTGATGGTCCTGTCCGTATTAACCTCTGGATCATACCCATCATATTTGGTGATCACGAACAGGTTTTGACCCGTAAGAGAAAGGCGCAGCGAAGACACCCATTTATTGATCCCCAGTTTCGAGGTATTGAATGTGTACCCAAGTGCCATGTTGTTTAGCCGCAGGTAAGCGCCATCTTTAAGATACCTGGTGCTTACCGGCGCGGAGTTGGTTATGGCTTCTTCCGGACTGGCGATGGCCTCGTCAGTTGTATTGATTCCCTTGGATAATTTAAGTTTGTAAAAACTTGCATTGGCTGTATTGTCATAAATTTTATTGCCGGAAACACCGTTGAAATTTACAATAAGATCAAATCCCTTGTAGCCCAGGCTACCAAAAAAGTTATACAACAATTTTGGCAGAGCAGTCCCGGCTGCGATCCTGTCCTTATCAGTAATGATGCCATCCCCATCCGTGTCCCTGTATTCACTTAGCCCGGCATTATCAAAACCAATAAATTCTTTTAGATAAAATGTACCGATGGGCTCATTGTTGATATACCCGTTGATAGTAGCAGAGGTAAGTCCGGACCCGGTGGCATTACCCGACGGGATCACAGAATAAGGCGAATTGGTAACCTTGTTTTTCATAGAAGTAAGGTTACCGCCAATTGAATAACTGAGGCCTTTTTCTGATCTGACCCGGTATTCAAGTTCAGCCTCAACGCCTTTATTGGTAATATTCATATTCTCAACATTCCTCCAGAAAGTGCCCGCAGGTTGCACAGGATCGGCAGGGATCACTTCCAGCAAAATATTGTTAGACTTCTTATTAAAGACATCGATAGAACCATTCAGTTTGCCATTGAAAAGGCCGAAATCAAGCCCTACATTGGTTTGCGTAGATACTTCCCACTGAATATCTGGGTTTGCAAGGCGGGAAAAAATTGTACCTGCGGGATAAGGGCCCGTGCCGGACAAAGGATAACTGGTGGTAGCAGATATCGATGAAGTATATAATGCCTGCGTGATCTTCGAAGGTATTTCCTGGTTACCCGTTTTACCCCAGCCAGCTCTTAATTTTAAGTTGCTGAAGATCGACTTGTCGAGGAAGTTTTCTTCGGAAATCCTCCATCCCAATGAAAAGGAGGGGAAGGAGCCATATTTATTATTTCCACCAAATTTGGAAGAACCATCTGCTCTTAAATTAACGGTTGCGAGGTATTTGTTTTTAAACTGGTAGTTGATCCTTCCAAAAAATGACTGTAGTTCGTTGATCAGTGCATATCCGCCCGGTTTATTATTTGCCAGTGTTAACTCCTGCCCAAGGCCCGGGTTATACTGCGGTTCCACTGGTGAAATTGCGAAACGATTGATGCTGTAATTGCGTCCCTGCAAAAAGATCTTTTGGTAAGAATGGCCTGCCAGTACAGAAATAGTATGATCGCTGACAGTGAGGTTATACGTAAGATAATTTTCGATCAGGGTATTGCGATTGGTCGTGTAGTAGGTATCCAGCCTGCCATCCCTAAGTGGCACGGCATTGGGCAGGGCCTGCACATCCCGGGTACCGGTCGAATTATCGACGCCAAAATTTAATTTATAAACAAGCCCTTTTGCGATGCGGAAAGAAGGGCTGATGTTCCCGATCACCCGGTTGATCTTGGTTATATCCTGGTCGAGCGTAAAGGAGAGCAAGGGGTTATTGATGTTCTGGTATTGTGCCGGTAAGCCGTTGGCATCATATGCCGGGTAAGTTGGATTATTCGAGATGGCATCACCGATCACTCCATTGATCGGCGGCCGGCTATTGTAAGTGCTGGTGGCATTCAGGTTCGCTTCTACTATAAGGCGGTCATCCAAAAATTTTTGCGTAACATTAAAGCGCCCGGTGTACCTGTTGAAGTCATTGAATTTAATAATGCCTTCCTGTTTTTGAAGGCCAAAGGATGCATAGTAAGTAAGCTTGTCTGCGCCTCCGCTCAAGGTCAGGTTATGGTTCTGTGTAAGTGCTGTTTGAGTGATCTCTTTTTGCCAGTCTGTATTACCTCCTTTATCATCCAACGTGCCACCAACCGCAACTACCTGCGTTTTATATTCAGAGGCGGAGAAAACAGGTATGGCCCTTGCAAGCGTTGAAACTCCCAGGCTACCGGAATAGGCAATGGTAGACACACCGGCCTTACCGCGTTTGGTAGTGATCAATATAACGCCATTGGCACCACGCGAACCATAGATAGCCGTTGCCGAAGCGTCTTTCAATACATCGATGGCTTCGATATCCTGCGGGTTAAGGAAGTTAAGGGGATTGCCGCCGCCGGTGCCGGAATTATCCAAGGCCAGTCCGTCTACAACAAAAAGTGGTGTGCTTCCGGTTCTTACGCCGCCGGGCCCACGCACGGTAATATTTAATATACCGCCCGGTTCACCACTTGCCGAGGTAACGTTTACGCCTGCTACTTTTCCCTGCAACAGTTGTTCGGGTGAATTAATAATGCCGCGGTTAAATGCCTCGCTTTTTAAGGATTTAACGGCACCTGTGATGTCTTTTTTATTTTGCGTACCATAACCCACTACTACTACCTGGGCTATGTCCGTAGCAGAAGGTTTCAGTTCTACGTCAATAGTCGTTTTTCCATTAACAGGTATCTCCTGGCTGGTGTACCCTACGAAAGTAAAGATGAGCACCGGATTGCCATCCGGAACTGTAATTGAATAGCTGCCTTTTGCATCTGAAGTAGTGCTGCGCCGGCTGCCTTTTAAAGAAATACTGGCGCCCTGGAGCGCATTTCCGGAATTCGCATCGGTTATTTTACCCGTGATCACCTGTTCAGTTGGTTTTTCTGGAATTCCTCTTGCAGTGACGCCGCATAATACGGCAAATGACAGTACGGTAAAAAGCGCGCGGCGCAATAAGCCGGCATTGGGGGTGTTTTTTTTTCTCATTTAGTGTAGGTTGATTTTTTTTACAAATGGTCAACAAAAGAAGTGAATCGAAGCGGGTATTAGAATAGCTTTGCTTTCGTTGACATTTTAATAGTGAAAACTTAATAAAAATATAATTAATTATTTAGACTGCAAAGCTTATGCGGCGGGTAATATTCGCTAATATTGACCAGTGGTATTCAAACATTTTTTATGATCAGATCCGGTTTTCTTTGGTGTCTTGCGATGCTCTTTTACATTTCCCCAATATTCGGCCAGGAGTTGTCCTACTCTACGGCCAACGCTCATTCGCACAATGACTACGAACAACCGAAGCCATTCTTCCAGGCGTATGACAGGCAGTTCGGTTCGATCGAAGCCGACATTCATCTTTTTGGAAAATTATTACTGGTAAGCCATGATTCAGCGCACCTGGTGAAAAAAAAATCCCTGGAAAACCTGTACCTGATTCCATTATCTAAATGCATTGAAAAAAACAATGGCTATATATATAAAGACAGCAGCAGGAAATTACAATTACTGATCGATCTGAAAACCGATGGGTTTGCCACAATGAAGGCGTTGGTCAAATTATTAAAAAAATATCCTGCTGTCATTCATAATTCCGGGATACGGATCGTTATCACCGGCAACCGTCCGGCAGATAACCTGTATCAGGCATACCCGGATTATATTTGGTTCGACGGTGTGCTGAGCAGGAATTACAGCGACGCGGCTTTGTCGAGGATAGCCTTATTAAGTGACGATTTAAGGCGATACAGCAAGTGGCCGGGAAATGATACGCTTCTCAAATCTGACAGGATACTGCTTACAGCCCTGGTAGGTAAAGCGCACCGCTTACAAAAGCCCGTGCGTTTTTGGGCATGTCCCGATTCTGCAGTAGCCTGGAAAGAAATGATGAGCCTGCAGGTCGATTATATTAACACGGATCACATTGAGGCACTGGCTGATTTTTTGGTCCGGCGCAATGATTTACCAGCGGAGATTCCTAAAACAAAATAATGGTTAACCAAAGAAAAGATAGAAGTTGACAGGGTCTGAAAAGAGAAAGATATTTTTGATCTGAACAATAACTCCATATATTTTCCCGTGGATCATCTTGCATTCGCGGAATAAAAATTGGGGGATTTCTTTGCAACTTTGCTCCTTGTGTCTTGCTTAAATTTTTTTAAAGTACTTTTTATAAATAATATCTTACGGAATAACCTTAACTGGTATTGCCCGTAAAACAACCTATTTTTCATACCCGCTTTGATAACGCATTAATAAATGATTGCCCTATGCAGGAAGACATCATCGTTCAGATCACGAACAAATTAAAGGACATCAGGAAAGAGAAGAATATAACGCTGCAGGAACTCGCAGAAGCGGCAGGCGTAACCAAAGGCATGCTCAGCCAGGTAGAAAACAACCGGACCATTCCCTCACTTACTGTTTTCCTGAATATTATTAAATCGCTTCACATAGACATCAATGATTTTTTTACTGATTTTAATACAGGGCAGGGAAGTAAAGTGATCTTTAAGCGGGCCGGCCAATACCAGCCTTTTGAAAAAGAAAATACCGTTGGATTTCATTACCACCGGATACTGTCCACCACGGTTGATGAATACCATATAGATTTTGTAATACTAACCCTCCAGCCGAATGCACAGAGAGCTTCTGTTCAAACCGATGCCTTCGAGTTTAAATATATTTTAAAAGGAAAAGTTGAATATACCATCGGCGAAGAAGTTTTTATAATGGAAGCCGGTGATTCAATTTATTTCGATGCCACCGAGCCGCATAACCCCAAAAATATTGGCGATACAGAAGCCCAACTTCTTGTATTATATATATTCAATATATCTAAGTAACCCCTTATTTCCCTGTTTATTTTTGCTGTAAGTTTATTATAAGTAAACTATTTTTCGAATAAGTAACAATTTGTTTACTTAGACTTAACTTTTACACAACTATTTGTTAAATTAGCAAAAGTATTTTTGGCCAATAATTATAAAACAACTGTTTATGAAGAAAACTACACACAAGCTAAACAGGCTCGTATTTGCCTTTGCAATACTCTGCCTCCCCTTCCTGGTGACTGCACAAAACATCGTCGTTAAAGGCAAGATCACCGATGCTTCGACCGGTAAGCCGATTGAAAGTGCTACCGTTACCCCATTAAAAAATTCTAAGATCGCAACTATTTCCAATGGAAGCGGTGAATTTTCTTTATCCGTCCCTGCGGGTGAAAAACTATCAATTAGTTTTATTGGATTTGAAACACAAACAGTCTCTGCGAATGGCGATTTTCTGAGCATCTCGTTGATTACCGACAACAAGCAATTGGGCGATGTGGTGGTAACGGCGTTGGGCATTCGAAAAGAAGCCAAACGTATTGGTTATTCCACACAGGAAGTAAAGGGTGCTGATCTTGTAAAAGCACGTGAGTCTAACCCGATCAATAGTCTGGTGGGAAAAGTAGCGGGTTTAAATATTGGGATCAATGCCGAAGTATTGGCAAGTCCGACCGTTTTGCTCAGAGGATCGCCTTTAAATTTCTACGTAGTAGATGGTATCCCGATCAATTCAGATACCTGGAATATTAGTCCTGATGACATTGAAACTTATTCAGTGTTGAAAGGACCTACTGCCGCAGCATTGTATGGCAGCCGGGGTATCAATGGCGCCATCATGATCACAACCAAGCGCGGCAAGAAAAATGCAAAAGGATTTACAGTTGAAGTAAACAGCAGTACGCAAATTAGTAAAGGTTTTATTGCTATTCCGAAAGTGCAGAATGAGTATGGCGGAGGCGACAACCAACAATACGCTTTTGGTGATTACAACAGCAATGGTACCGGTTCTGGTAAAAACGACAAGGATTATGATGTATGGGGTCCGCGTTTGGATGTAGGTTTAATGCTGCCGCAGTATGATGGCCCTTATGACCCTACTCAAATATACACGACTACTTTTTTAGACGGGTCGACCTTTAAAGGCAATATCAAGCCCACACCATGGGTTGCCCGCGGTAAAAATAACCTGAGTAATTTTTTACAGGCCGGTTTATTAACTACCAACAATGTAAATTTTTCAGCGGTAACTGACCGTTCCAATATCCGCATGTCTGTGTCAAACAGTTACCAGCGCGGGATCACGCCAAACACAAGTTTGAATACCGTTAATTTAAACCTGATTGGCAGTTATGATGTAAGTGATAAATTTAAGATAGAAGCCAATATCAATTACAACCGCCAGTTTTCAAAAAATATTCCTGATGCAGCATACGGCCCAAACAGTATTATTTATGACGTAGATATCTGGACAGGCGCAGACTGGAACGTGATGGATCCTAATATCAGGAATTACTGGCAGCCGGGCAAAGAAGGTGTTCAGTCTAACTTTGTTGAATACAAACGTTACCAGAATCCCTGGTTCATGAGCTACGAATGGTTAAGGTCGCATTACAAAAATGACCTGTATGGCTGGGTTGGATTTACATATAAATTTAACAAAGACCTCGATGTAATGGTACGTTCGAATGTAACCACTTATAACCTGTTAAGAAGCGAAAAGATGCCGTTCTCTGCTCACCCGTATGGCGATGAACACAATCATGGCAACTACCGGGAAGATCGCCGCGACCTTTGGGAAAACAACACGGAGTTGTTAGTGCGGTATAATAAAAATAACCTTGGTAATACAGGGATCGCTTTAAATGCATTTGCCGGCGGATCAATGCGCAACATGAAGTACACCTCCAGCTATACAAGTACAGATCAGCTGATCGTACCAAATGTTTACACGTTTGCCAATTCGTTTAAACCGATCCGCGCGTTCTCTTATGGGTCTAACCTGTTACAGGCGAGCGCATATTACTCAGTTGATCTTACTTATAAAAAATACTTTACTGTGTCCACCACGGGCCGGCTTGATAAAACCTCTGCATTACCAACAGGTAAAAATGCCTATTTCTATCCTTCGGTAACTTTAAGCTCCGTTTTATCTGATTATATTAAATTGCCAACAGCAATCAGCTTCTTTAAAATAAGAGGAAGCTTTACAAATGTAAAAGATGGTGGTACAAGGGCCTTTGCCGGAGCAGCCTTCCAGGATTTAGGGGCAAGCAGTCCGTTAGGTTACGGTAATAATTATTATACACCATACGATGGTCCGTCCTACGGACTGGGACAGCCAGCTTATTCAACCTACCCGGTATATAACAATATTACGGGTGCATACGGACCTAATTACACCATCGATCCCCAGGTTAAGCCTTCCTCAAGAAGTAACTATGAATTTGGTTTTGATGCAAAATTTCTCAATAACCGACTGGGTTTCAATGCAACTTATTTCCAGTATAAAGATGGCCCTCAAATATCCAGTCAGTCAATTTCTGAAGCGAGCGGTCTGAACTATTTTGTTACCACAGGTTTAACCACGAAAAGAACAGGTGCTGAAATGACCTTAATGGGAGCCCCTATCCAGAAAAAGAATTTTCATTGGGACGTATTGATCAACTGGGCTACTTATAAAGAAGTGTATGCAAAATTTGCAGGCGGCGTTACAGAACTTGGAAATGGCACACCTTATCCAAACCGCATCGGGGATCGGGTAGACAGGTTATTTGGTTCTTTAGAAGCGACGACACCCGATGGCAAAGTAATACATGATGAAAGTGGTTTCCCGATCTATTTGCCGAAGGCCCAATATGTAGGCCACGCCGATCCTGATTGGTCATGGGGTATTTATAACAAATTTGCCTACAAGTCATTTAGCTTTTCATTCCAGTTTGATGGAATGGTTGGTGGAAAATTACAGGATTATGTGTTGCGTAAACTAACTGAAGGCGGACGTGGCGAAAATACCAATACCGGTACAATAGGCGAGGCCCGTGCATACGAATCGATACATTGGGGAGATGCCGGTTATGCCGGTGCCGTAGATGCGAATGGAATTCCGATGCTAAGCGGTGATGGCGTACAGGTAGTTGGCGGAAGCGGATTAATTCAATTCGATCCGGTAACAGGGGTGATCACCAATGGCAAGTCGCTGAATTTTGCCCAGAATAAAACTGCTACATTCTGGATTCAGGATTATGTAAGCAGCCGTTATAATAATGTTCAGCATACGATGGTCAGTAAAACCTATGCAAAGCTCAGGGAAGTGGTGATCAGTTATTCACTGCCGGGCAAATGGCTGGGCAAGAGCATCTCTAAAATAGATGTTTCACTTGTAGGCAGAAACCTGTTGTATTTTTTCCCTTCTGCTTTTCATGATATAGATGTTGACCAGTATCCCGGTCGTGATCAGTTCAATACCATCCGGAGAGAAAATAACCTGCAAACACCTACTACGAGGAGCTTTGGATTTAACTTAAACGTGGTTTTTTAAACTAATACCATCAACTTAAAATATTTTTATGAAATCTGTTATATATAAAATACTCCCCGCACTAATTGGATTTGTACTGCTGGCGGGATGTAGTAAAAAATTTGAGGAAAACTCAATCAATAATAACCGTCCGCTTTCAGTACCGGCGGGCGTTATCTTGCGCGGCATATTAAGTGATATCGTTGTGTATCCCGGCGGAAGCGAGGATAAAGCAGGACAGTACATCGCCTCCAATTACACTTATTACGGTGATAATAAATACTGGAACGGTAGTGCAGGCCTTGATTACGGAACGCTTAACAACGTAGTGAATATGGAAAATATCGCTGCTAAATCAGCGGGTTCGGCTAATAATCCGTACCATGCGCTGGGCTTGTTTTTGCGCGCATACCTTTTTGTAAATATGAGCGAAAAAGTAGGTGACCTTCCTATGACAGAAGCATTGCAGGGGATAGCCAATACCGCTCCCAAATATGATACTCAGAAAGACATATTTAAACAATCACTGGTATGGCTCGATTCTTCCAATATCATACTGACTGATATACTGGCCAATGGATTTCTTGAATTTTCCGGCGATTTCTATTACAACCCAAGCGATAATGCAAGCAGCGCCCGTGAGGCACTGGTGCATTGGCAAAGAGCGGTCAACAGTTACCGGCTGAGGGTTTTGATTGAATTAAGTAAGAAAACCGGAGATGCAGACCTGAACGTAAAAGGCCAGTTCAATGATATTGTAAGCAACCCGACGAAGTATCCCATCTTTACTGTCAACAGCGACAACCTGCAATATACCTACAACGATAAATACAATTATTATCCTGATAATGCAACCAATTATGGTTTTAATGCAGGACGTTTAAATCTTGGCAGTACTTTTTTAGATACGTTGAGCGCCTACCATGATCTAAGGGCGATGGTGCTGGCTGAACCTGCACGGACGCTGGGGTTTGCCGATACAAATTACAGGGCCTACAAAGGAGCTCCGCTCGGTGCAGATCTGAGTTACCTTGCTACAGAGTCGGGAGCGGGCAGATTATCCCTTTATAATTACAATCACTATTACTCAGGGCTTACCGCTGAACCAACCTTTATTATCAGCTATGCAGAAGTTTGTTTCTCAATAGCGGAGGCGATCAACAGGGGATGGACAGCCGGCAATGCAGAAACCTGGTATACAAATGGAGTAAAAGCCATGTTCGATTTTTATGGCATTAAGGACGGGGCAAATATTGTAACACTGCGCAAAGCGGATGGAACGGGAAACCTTACGTATACGGTGAATTTTAGTTTTACGGCGTATTTTGGCCAGCCTGCTGTTAAATACGCAGGTAACACAGCGGAAGGATTAAAACAAATACTTGTTCAAAAATATCTTGCCTATGCGCGTAATTCCGGGCTCCAGGCATACTATCAATGGAGAAGAACCGGGGTTCCGGCTTTCAATACAGGTGCGGGAACAGGAAACGGGGGAAAGATCCCGAGGCGGTTTCAGTATCCCACTAATGAGTCGTCTGTAAACGAAGCAAACCTCAATGCTGCGGTCTCAAGCCAGTTTGGAGGAGCAGGAGATGATGTCAACCAGGATTTGTGGATAGTAAAATAATACAGGCGGGAGCTGTTCAAAATAAAATGATGCTTTGAAACCATTTTCATTTTGAACAGCTCCTTTCTTTGGTTACTAACAATGATTTCGCCAATTGGTAAAATTTAGTGCGGCAATTGGAAATAGCTCTACAGTAAAACATATAAAATTATGAAGCGGATTTTTTTGGCCTTGTTATTATTCAGTTCGTCGAACCTGGCTTTTGCTCAAAACAAAACAGAAAACCTGGTGATCGTTACCCTCGACGGTATGCGCTGGGAAGAAGTATTTGGCGGAGCTGATTCAGCGATCCTGAAAAACAAAAAATACACAAAGGACAGCAGCGGCACAAGCGGGAAGTTCTGGGCGGATGATGCCGGTGAGCGCAGGAAAAAACTTTTTCCTTTTCTGTGGAAAACTATTTCTTCACACGGCCAATTGTATGGCAACCGGTGGCTCGGAAATAAAGTGGACAATGCCAACAGGTACTTCTTTTCTTATCCCGGTTACAACGAAATTTTTACCGGTTACCCGGATACATTGGTAAACAGCAATGATAAGATCTGGAATAAAAATGTAAACGTCCTGGAGTTTATCAATAACCAAAAAAATTACAAAAACAAAGTGGCGGCTTTCAGTACCTGGGATGTATTTCCGTACATCTTAAACAGGCAAAGAAGCGGTCTGTATGTAAACTCAGATGACACATTAAAATTTAAAGAACCCACCCTGCAACTGATCAATGATATGCAGTTCCTTACCACCCGGCCCATCGATGTAAGGCCTGATGTGCTTACTTATTTTGCGGCGCGGGAATACATGAAGGCCTACCAGCCAACTGTTTTATACATTGCATTTGATGAAACGGATGATTTTGCACACGGCGGTGAATACGACCAGTACCTGAAAAGTGCTCATGCAGAAGACGCCATGATAGCCGATATCTGGAGTTATATCCAGTCGTCACCTAAGTACAAGGATAAAACAACATTGATCGTGACCTGTGATCACGGCAGAGGCGATAAAGTAAAAGACAACTGGAAGCACCACGGCGAAAAAATAGAGGACGCCGGGCAAATATGGATCGCCGCCATCGGCCCCGATACAGCGCCCACAGGCGAATTAAAAACACCGGGCCTGTTATATCAAAAACAATTGGCAGCCACCTTCGCAAAGCTCTTGAATTTAACCTTCAAAGCCGATCACCCGATAGGGGAGCCAATAGAAAGTATTTATAAAAAATAGTAACAATTAAAATTAGAAAGTCCGTGATTGCTAAATGAAAAGAAAAAGACATTCTCGGGCGCTGGCTCCCTCTCTTCCGGAGAGGCCGGGGGTGAGGTCAATAGAAAATCATCCAGGGGCCGGCTGCCTCTCTTCCGGAGTGCCTGCACCGACCTTTCGGGAGCGAGGCCACCAGGAAATCACTACCAGGGTCCTGCTTCCTCTCTTTAGCCGGAGGGCGGGTTCAACACAAGGTCTTCTAATAAAAATATACCTATGCTACAACAAACACAACAAGCCCAACAGACCGCCGACGAAATATTGTCACTCTACCAACGCTTCGGAGATGAAGATTATATCGGGGAGCCGGTATCGCAGATTGAACACATGTGTCAATGTGCGCAGCTGGCGGAAGCTGGCGGCTACGATGAAGAAGTGATCCTGTCCGCTTTCTTCCACGACATCGGGCACTTGCTCGAGCATGTAATGCCCGCCGGGCAAATGGATGGCTTCGGCGTAGTGGACCATGAAAAACTGGGTGCTGAATACCTGCGGCAAAAAGGTTTCTCTGAAAAGGTTGCCAGGCTGGTTACTTCACACGTGGAGGCAAAGCGATACCTCACCTACCGGTACCCGGAATACTTTAACCAGCTATCGGTGGCGAGTAAGCGAACATTGGAATTCCAGGGTGGTGTAATGACGAAAGAGCAAGCCATAGAATTCGAAGCCGACGAGCTTCATCCCTTATACATCCAGTTAAGGAGATGGGATGAGCAGGCGAAAGAAACGGAAAAACCTTTGCCACCACTTGACCATTACAGGCAAATGATGATAACGCATTTACAAAGCAATAATTGATAATTCATGCTGCCATCCTTCTCCGGCAGTAAAATCTTAAAGACGATTACAATGATAAAAATGGTTGTTTTTGATATGGCCGGTACTACTGTCGACGAAGACAATGTAGTATATAAAACTTTGCGAAAAGTTATCAATGATGCCGGGTACAATTTTACCCTGGACGAGGTACTCGCCGAGGGCGCCGGTAAAGAAAAACTACAGGCGATAAAAGATATTATAAAAATGGACCCGCGACCGGTTAAAGATAATTTTGCCAGTGACTTGTATAAAATTTTTGACAAGGAGCTTGCCGTCGCCTATGATACGATCGACGTGAAGCCACAACCCGGTGCCGAAGAACTGTTTAAAAATTTACGTGAAAAGAATATATTGGTCGTGTTAAATACAGGCTACAACAGGGCAACGGCATCTTCATTATTAAAAAAATTAAACTGGAAGGAAGGCGAACAATTGGATGTGTTGGTTACCGCTACAGACGTGAGCAACAACCGGCCTTTGCCAGACATGATCCTCTTTGCTATGGATAAATTTTTGATCAGCGATGCGAAGCAGGTGGCTAAAGTAGGAGATTCGATAATAGATATTGAAGAAGGTCAAAGTGCAGGTTGCGGACTGAACATTGGTATTACAACAGGCGCGCATACAGCGAAGCAACTTAAGACTGCAAACCCGGATTACATAATCGGCGCGCTGCTGGAAATTCCTGCCATTTTAAATTCTTTTGTGTGAGCGTAGCAATTCCAAAATCGCTGGAGCCAAAGTTTTCTGCATCACCGGTGTATGCTGCCATTATCACCTTTCTCACTTACGCCATGGTGTATGGTTTTCGGAAACCCTTTACCGTCGGTACTTACAGTGATGTGCCGGAGGTATTTGGGGTGGCCTATAAAAGTTGTCTCGTTATCAGCCAGGTATTGGGATATATGATGAGTAAATTTTATGGAGTAAAATTTATATCAGAACTTAAGCGGCTGGGAAGAGGCAGGATGATACTGGTACTGGTGGCAATATCCTGGATCGCGTTACTATTATTCGCGATTATTCCGGCACCCTATAATATTCCAGTTTTATTTTTGAACGGTTTCCCGCTGGGATTGATCTGGGGCATTATATTTTCTTTTGTGGAAGGGCGCAAAGCCACGGATTTTATTGGCGCCGCCCTGGCCGTTAGCTTTATATTTTCCTCCGGGTTTGTTAAAACCGTTACCGGTGTTTTACAATTGCAATTTGCCATCACGGAGTTCTGGCTACCCTTTTTTGCCGGACTTGCTTTTTTGATACCACTATTGTTATTTGTCTGGTTGCTGGAAAAAATTCCGCCCCCCTCCGCCGCCGACCAGTTGCTCCGGACGGAGCGAAAGCCTATGTTAAAAGAAGATAGGAAAACATACCTGAAAACTTTTTTTCCGGGCATCGTTACTTTGTTGGTTATCTATGTTTTTCTAACTGTTTTCCGCGATATCCGCGACAACTTCGCTGCGGACATGTGGGCAGAGATGGGCTTTGGCGACCAACCGGCAAAATTTGTGCAAACTGAAATACCGACCACTATCATTGTATTGGTGCTAATCTCCGCGATGGTCTATATTCGTAATAATCTAAAAGCATTATTGGTATCTCATGTGATCATCGGCATTGGATTTTTATTGGCTGGTATCGCCACCCTGTTATTTATGCAAGGTGCACTGGACCCATTTTACTGGATGATGCTGGTTGGCCTTGGACTTTACATGGGTTACATTCCATTTAATTGCGTGCTCTTTGAAAGAATGATCGCCACATTTAAATACGCCGGTAATGTCGGTTTCCTGATATACCTCGCTGATTCTTACGGCTACCTTGGAAGTGTGGCCGTAATACTGGGCAAGAGTGTGTTTCATATCCAGTTGAGCTGGACACGCTTTTATTCTTACGGCGTAATGGGACTTTCAATAATAGGCGTACTGGGTACGATCGTTTCCGGGTTGTATTTTAATTCGATGTATAACAATAAATTTCATACAGATGACAAATAAAAAAGCTATTGTGATCGGTGCCGGCATTGCGGGATTGGCTACTGCGAGGGCATTGTCGGTAAAGGGGTTTTCGGTAAAGGTCTTTGATCGTGGCCAGCAGGCGGTAGGCGCGTCTATCCGCAATTTTGGAATGATCTGGCCAATCGGTCAGCCGGAAGGAAAATTTTATAACAGGGCCATTCGCAGCAAAAATATATGGAAAGAGACCTGCGAAGCCTCAGGCATCTGGCACGAAGCAGCAGGTAGTTTACACCTTGCCTATCACACTGATGAAATGCAGGTGCTCACCGAACTAAATGATATTTTTAACCAGCAGGGTAGAAAGGTATCTCTTCTCAGCAAGGCCGATATCATTCAAAAATACGGTGCCGTAAATACGGAGAACCTGGCAGGAGGGTTGTACAGTCCTGAAGAAATGATCGTAGATCCAAGAGAAAGCATTGCTAAGATGCCGGCTTATTTTACAGAGAAATTTGGCATTGAATTCTTTTGGGGCAAATGCGTTAGTTATATATGTGACCAGACAATATACATCGGTAATGAGGAAGAACATGAGGCCGATATAATATTTGTATGTTCGGGTGCCGATTTTGAAACCCTGTACCCGGAAGTTTATTCTTCTTTGCCACTTACCAAATGTAAACTGCAGATGATGCGGCTGGCACCTCAACCGGGTAACCAGCGAATAGGCACAGCGGTATGCGGCGGATTATCACTCATACATTACAACAGTTTTAAAGCAGCACCCTCGCTGGATGCGTTGAAAGAGCGTTACCAGCAGGAAATGGCTGACTACCTGCATTGGGGTATCCATGTAATGATCTCACAAAATGGAAAAGGTGAACTTACAGTTGGCGATTCACATGAATACGGGTTAACACCTGACCCGTTCGACAAGCAATTCATCAATAAAATGATATTGGATTACCTGAAGAAATTCATGCGCCTGGAAGACTGGTCCGTAATAGAAACCTGGAACGGCGTTTATCCTAAACTTACCAATGGCGAAATTGACATTTTTCTATCGCCCGAAAAAGGTGTGCATATTTTGAATGGCCTTGGCGGACTCGGAATGACAATGAGTTTCGGCTTTGCAGAGGAAATGGTGGCCACGATTTAATGGTTTAGTTGCCAAAGGCAATGATCGTTTGTTCAATTAGCTGACCCACTTTTTTGGCCCGGTTCTCTTTCCATCCACCGGTAAAATCCTGGGTTATTTTAGTTTTAACATAGACCTGCATCCTGTTTTCACCACCGTTCAATTTATAATAAACGCCCGTTATTGAACTCCACTCATTGGCAACCATTCCACGTTTGCCAATGATACAATCGTTTGCCGCATCCGATTTGCTGATAGCGTAACGTTTTTGTTTCAGCGCGTAGTGGATTATATCCGACAGGTCTTTTTCATCCAGCAGTTTACCGATTTCAAAATAATATTCACTGGAAGTTTCCGCCATCCAGGACGGGACATTATCTCCTTTGTATTCGGCCGAATATTTATTAAAATCAATGTCCGCGGCGGTGGCTGAAAAGTCACTTATCCTGGCTACGGATTTACAGCTACTTAAGATCACAAGCAATACTGCCAGGGTAGTGAGTGGCCGGATAAATTTATTTTTTGTAAGGTTATCGAATGAGGCTGTAAACATATCGTACTTAAAAATATTTCTTTTTCTGTAATTTTCAACATCAATCTTTTCAGTTTTAATTTTTGCTGCCAGGTATGAGGAAAGAGTCATAACTGCTTTCGTCAGCTATTCTTTATTTTCTTCCTTTTTTGCTTGTTGTTTAAATTGTAATTACAGGTTAGCAATAAATAATAGATCGTTGGATATTTCAAAATGAAAATATCAGCAGCGTTCCGCAATCAAGGTGCATATCGATACAAATCCTGAATCATTCATGTTCGCAACATCCTTCTCTAACCAAACCTCGCAGGTAAAACCTGTGAGGTTTAATCCACCAGCGAGATGACGCAAAAAGAATCAATGATATTTCAAAATGAAAGGACAACAACTTCAACAATCAGTAAACATAAAGTTTCCATAGAATGCTATAGAAATTTTTGTACTGCTTCAGGTAGCAAGGATTCAGCCTACAAACCAGCATTCAGTTCACTTATATTTTTATTGATAGCAGATTTGTCCGCTGCTGATTTGGCGAGATTCAACGCTTTATGAAAATGCTCCAGTGCTTTTGAGTCATCAATATTTGTATAAAGATTGCCCAGTAAGGAATGGTACAAATGGTTATCCGCCAGTTGTAATTTTTCTGCTTCAACGATAGCTGCTTCTTTTCCATTTGCCTTGGCGAGTGCATAGGTTCTGTTGAGGGCGGCAATAGGAGAGTATTCTAATTGGAGTAATTTATTATAAAGTTGTAAAATATTTTCCCATTTTTCAGCGCTGTCACTTTTGTGTGTATGCCAATAGGCGATGGCTGCTTCGAGGTGATATTTTGACAGTCGATCGCCCTGGGATGCCTGGTTGAGATAATATTCACCTTTACCGATCAGCTCCATATTCCAAAGACTGGTGTCCTGGTCGCGGTATAAAATTATTTCGCCATTTTCGTTTGTCCTTGCTTCAAACCTGGAGGAATGAAAACACATCAGCGCCATCAGCGCATTTGCAGCAGGCTTGTTGGTGTGGTCGTTTTCGATGAGTAAAAAAGTCAATCGCATGGCCTCTAAACAAAGTTCTTTTTGTAAGGAAGTCTTTTGCGAAGCAGAATAATATCCCTCGTTAAATAATAAATATAAGGTCGTTAAAACAGTCGTTAGCCGGTCGTTGATCTCTGGTAGGGAAGGCTGCTCGATTTTTACTTTTTCTATCCTCAATTTTTCTTTGGCCCTTTTCAGGCGTTTGTAAATAACTTCTTTGTTGGTTAAAAACGCATCTGCAATTTCTTCTGCTCCAAATCCGCATAGCAGATTCAGGGACAGTGCGATTTGCGACTCTGGTGAAATACAGGGATGACAAATGGCGAACATCATTGCCAGCTGGCTATCAATGATATTTTTGTGCGACAGATCAATTTCAATTTCTTCTGAAGCAGGAGAAGCCTGCCTTATATCCTTTGCGACTTTCTGTGCAAAGACTGCATGGTGCTTTAGATAGTCTTTAGTTTTATTTTTAGCAACTGTGTAGAGCCAGGCCGTAGGATTTTCAGGCAGGCCCTTTAAACCCCATAATTCCGTGGCCTGCAAAAATGTATCGCTTGCTATATCTTCAACGATTTCAATATATTCGATGCCAAATAAATTGGAAAGTACAGAAATTATTTTCCGGTATTCTGTTCTGAATAAATGCGGTATTAATGCTGTTTCTTTCATAAATAAATAAGCCCCTGTAAAATTACAGAGGCTTTATAAACTCCGGTGTTTTTTATTCCATTGAAATAACGGGCCGCACTTCAACGGTTCCATTAACCGCGAATATCGGGCATCCCTTGGCGATCTCTGTCGCTTCATCAAGTGATGCTGCCCTGATCATGCTGTAACCGCCAATGGCTTCTTTTATTTCAACATACGGGCCATTTGTAACAATATTATTTGGCTTTACCATATTACCTCCAGACTCCAGCCGGTTGCCTGCTGTAACCAATTTATCCTGGGCCGCGATACCGCCCAGCCAATCCTGCCAGGCCTTCATCGTGGCTTGCATTTGTTCCGGTGATGGCGGCAATTGCTGAACATCGTATGCTGTTCTGAAAATAAATAAGAATTCTTTCATGTCTGATTATTTGAGATTTTTAAAATTTATTTAATCTTATACCAGTTCTTTTTTGAATGTTGTACGAAGTTAATTACCGGTATATAGCTGCCGGCAATTTTTCAATATTAATAAAAAAATTGCTCATGCACGATTTTGCCATCTTTTACTTCATACAGGCAAACCTCCTCCAGTAACCTGCGGCCCATGCCCTTCATGGTTGCGTCCAGCGACATTGACATACTGATATAACGGCCACCTGTAACGGGCTCGGACAATGATCCGCCATGTCGTTCTTCAATCAGTGAGGCAAATTGTTTTCCCTTCTCTGCTACTGCTTCTTTTCCTTTGGTAAGCGGCGGCGACATCATGCCTTCCGGTTCTACGGAAATAATATTATCGGCATACAGCTCCGCCTGTGCTTCAAAAATTTGTCCCTGGCGCATGTATGCTACCAGTTTGTCGGCTACTTCTTTAGTTGTCATTTCTTTTAAATTTAGTTTTGAAAAATATTTGAATGATAACTAATGACGATCAGCTTTGCCGGATTGGACAATTTTTTAAAAATATTTTTTCGATTGTATTAAAACGGGAGCTGGTTTAAAATAAATGGCAGAAAATAGCGCACAAAAAAATGCCTGGCGGGATAACGAAAAGGTTAAAACTTGATTGAGATCAAAATAAAAAACGCATAAAATGAACTGTGATCGCAACAGTTTTTTATGCGTAATTTATCCCATTAAGTGCAGCACATCAGCCAGGCGAATACCCGTAGGCGCTATAATCAACTATTATTTTTCGCTTTCCACTACTTCTTTTAATTTTTTCAATACTGCTTTCCGGTTGCCTGTCAAATGCTCCTTTTCTTTTTCTGTAGCAATATTATCCTGTGAAAGTTTTACTGCCGTTTTGTTTTCTTTGCCGATATTTTATAAGTCACCAGGTTGTAGTTTCCCGGTTTGCCAGGCTTGCCGCCCATCGGGCGCTGAACCTGGCGCAGCTTCCAAAGAACCATTAAAATTTAACGCAGATTAACAATTGCGCCGTCTCGTATTTAAACTCCTGTATGTCTGACCGTTGCCCCAGGCCGATGTGATTAAACCCATACATATACCTTGCACCTATCGAAAAAGTGGGGGTTAATTCGTATTCGATTCCACCCGTTACTGCCAGGCTTCGCTCTTCCGTATCGTGCGTAATGTTGGAAGAAGTTCCGCCCACTGTTTTTTTTGCATTGATCAGCAAATCGAATTGTGGCCCCGCCATCAGGAAAATTTTTTCATGCAATTCATATTTAAGAAACACAGGTAAGGAAAAATAATTAAGCTTATACACCGTCTTTGAACTCTTTATTTCGCCACCCATTTGCGAGTACGAATATTCAGGTTGGATATAAAGGTCGCCGGCAACATGCACCAGCATTATAAAGCCAATATTCAGGCCGGCACCCCAGGTTGTTTCAATTGGAATAGTCGGAGGAGGAACCCCTTTGGCGAAATTGATGTGTGAAAAATTTGCGCCCGCTTTAAAGCCAAATTTTTTTAATTCAGGTTCATTAAAAACCTGTGCCGTTAAAGTATGCAGAAGAAAAATTGAAATAATGAGTAGGGATAAATTTTTTTTCATTGAATTTTTTATTGGCGAATATAAAAAGAAAATAAAGGATTCGGTATCCGGGATCGAGTATTGCAAATGTTTTTAACAGGTTTACAAATGACTTTGCCACTATTCTCTTACGGGCCTGGCAGCTCTGCGGTCAACTGGTTTTGGTGCAGGCTGTCTTGTATTGACCGGTCTTTTATCGACTGGCCTTGTAACAGGCCTGGTTACAATCGGCCTTGTTGTTATGGGCTTTGTTACTACCGGTTTGGTAATAACCGGCCGAACAACCGGTCTTGTAACGGGTTTCGTAATGGGCCTGGTGACTGGCCTTGTGACAGGATTTGTAACAGCCGGCCTGGTGGTAATTGGCCTGGTAACGGGTCTTGCCGGCCTGGTGACAACAGGTCGCCCTGCTTTATCAAAAGACGGTAATTTATTATTGGCCGACGGCGCCTTAGGATAGTCTCTTCTAAATACGTCAGATCCTTTCCTTGCCAGGTCGGGCCGGGTATAAGTTGTTCTGTAGTCACCACGGCTATACCTTACGCGAACAACGGGTGACCGTGATCTAAACCCACCACCGTAATAATGGTCGTGCCAGCCGGGAACGCGGTAGGAGTTCCACCGGCGATAATGGCTATTATAATAATAGGTCCAGTGGTAATGATATCCATAGTAGTAGTGCCAGTAAAAAGGTTTCCAGGGGCGCCAGTAAGACGGGTATGAGCCCCAGTACCAGGGCGATTGCCAATGTACATAGGTTGGTACGAATATAAACCTGACAACAGGCCATGCAGAAATTTCATTATCAGCAGCGGTCTGCCGGGTTACCGGCGCATTGCTGTTGGCAGGATCCGGTGTATACCCGGGATTAGGTGTACTCCCGGCTAGTTTTTCGACGTCGGGTTCTATGATATAATCCTTGCCATACAGGTCTTCATCACCGATCACCTGTATTTGCACTTTGCCATTATTTTCTTTATTAACCACAAATACGGCAACATCCTGGTCCTCATCTTTACTGACAGCTATTTTCAATGTGATATTGTGTACATCGCCTTCCTGGTTATCTACCACCCTTATATAATCGATGTTATCATCACCGTCGAGGTCCAGGTTATTAACATTGGTCTTTTCATCATTCAGACTTTTTTCAAAATCTTCCAGTGTGGGTGATTCCTGGAAAAGTTTTAAGGCTGAATAGAGGTTGAGGTTATCTCCGGGGAGGTCAAGTTTTTCATCTTCTGACTGGGCACTGGTTTTCAATCCAACCAGGCAGGAGGCGATGGTGATGATGAACAGCAATGAGTATTTCATTGAAAAGTTTTTACAAAAGTAATGTATCTGGCAAACTTAGGTAAGTAGCGTAAAAGTCGTATTAACAGGTTGTGGCTCACTGCACTATATGGGGTAGTAATTCTACATTTCGATTATACTAATTTCATTGACGGGGGAGATTTTGTATGGCATAATATTTTCTAAACCGATTGTATATTATTTAAATTATTAATCAAATTTTATATCATGAAACTTTCCATTAAAACATTAACAATTTTATTTGCAGCTGCTACCATGTATGCTTGTAACAATAGCGGTAACACAGGTACAGGAACTAATTCTGATTCAGCCACCGGCAGCGACAAGCCGTCCGCTATGGACACTTCTAATTCGATGACAGACACCTCACATAGCGCTATGTCATCCACAACAACCTCCAGCCCCGAGCAGGATTTTTTAAATTATGCAATTCCCGCAAATGCGAAAGAATTGATATGGCTCAAAGCAGGTCTTGCCCAGGGAACTTTAAAAGACATCAAGGAACATTCAACCATGATGATAAAGGACCATAAGAAACTCGAAGCAACTGTTAAGGAATTTATGGCTAAAAAACCGTCAATGTCGATGCCCGCACTGGACACCGCAAATACAGTAAATATTAACGATAAAACTGGCGAAGGCTGGGACAAAGCATGGACAGATAAAATGGTGGATGATCATACCGCATTATTGGATAAATTGAAGAAAGCGAAAGAAGATGTAAAAGATGCCGATCTCAACAAGATAATTACCAATACGATACCCGTAGTTGCATCTCATCTTGCAATGACAAAAATGATACAGGACAAGCTGAATAAAAAATAGTCATTATTAATTTTAAAAACACCGGGCCCGTAAGCCCGGTGTTTAATTTTTAGATGATAAGCAGGTTTATCGTTGAATTAAATTTTGACCTTAGGAGCCTTTTAAATATCTGAAGCCCTTTATTCCTAAACTTTTTGATGGCGAAATTGTTAAATAAGAAATTTTTTAGGTACCCTGTTTGTAATAATGAAATAAATTATACTTTATGAAAATCACAATTTTACTTTTAATCCTTGCTACAGGATTGACTTGTGCGGCACAGCACGAAAAAAATGACAAGTTTATCCCGATGGTTTCCCATAGCATCGGGGCCAGTTTTCAGAAATTTGATGGGCTCAATAGCCGTGTAGCGGGCCTTCCGCAGTATAAACAATTAAAGGAGCATGCAGCTACATTGGGATTGGGTTGGTTGAAGGAAAGAAACAGGATCATTTCCGGGGGTGGGGTAACGATTGGCAGCAGCATGAGTGGCGACCGGGATGAAAAAAGCAGCACTATTCGCTATTTTGGTCTGAATGCTGATATTGGTTATGACCTGTTAAAAAGTGAAAAAGTAATGCTTTACCCGCTAGCCGGACTGGGATTTCAAAAATACCAGGCAATTTTTTACAAGGACAATTCAGCGGTAGATTTTGATGACGTACTCGAATCTCCCACTATTCAAAACAATATCAGTTCAGTGAGGTTTAATAATTCCTTTTTCGTGTACCGGGTTGGAATAGGCTTTTCAGTAAAGTCGCCAAAATATCCGGCCAACTCTGTCGGTATCCAGGCTGGCTATTCAGGTAGTTTTAAAAAGAACGAATGGAGAAGCAATGAAAACCAGGCTTTGGGAAATGCACCGCGTGATAGGATCGGCCAGTTTTTTATCGGCCTTGTTTTTACAAGCAAACCTATGTTTATGAAATAATATTATTGTATTATAATTTACTGCAATATAAATTAATATATAGTTCGAACTCCCTGCCAGGTTTCAAAATGGCAGGGAGTTTTTATTTTAAATTATACCCTGGTATCGTCAAATTCCTGGTCAGCTTCATCTTTGTTGGACCAGTCCTGCAGCGCTTCTTTGATCTTTTCTATAATCGGCTTTTCTTCCGTAATCCCGCCTGCAGTATCAGCGACGTTTTCTTTTGGCTCTTCGGCATTATTTGAGCCGGCACTACCAGCCTCGTTTTCTCCCCCGGGATTGTAAATAAATTTGTTTAAGTAAGTCATTTGTGTTTTTTTTAGAGGTTAAGAATTAATGATAAAATTAACCATTTAATTTAATACAATAATTGAATCTTAATAAAAAGAGCATTTCAAATGGTGGTTATCATCCCGGAATAATAATCAAAAACATGGCCGAAGATTGCCAGGTAGTTTATCCATGTAGCTGTATTGCAAATAGTAATCCGGCATTTTTTTATAGACATTTTCATAAATCCACAATACTTCTTTTTGAGGCGTTATATTGATTGTTTTAGAGAAACGGCTAAAAGTCCCATCAGTCCATTCATACGGCTTCCTCTTTTCAAAATATGGACCTGTAACGCCAACCATCCAGCCATCTTTTGCTGCCTAATTTGGTTCTTCAGTTTTAAATTGAAAAACATAATAAATAGATATCTTGTCATTTTGTACCAATTCAAACTTTTTCAAAAGTTCTATTTTTGACTGCACAGTATCGAGTTCTGTTGGATATTCCAGCCATTTTACCAGCGCTCCTTCTGCCGCTTTTTAAAAATTAACTACCTGCAAAAATCCGCTAATGAACTTTGCAGGTAGTAATAATATCGGTATTGCATTAGAGCTAATTGCTTTTTGCGATATGAACCTCTACTTTATTATTGGGGGTATTGATCGTTTTTATAAATCCCAGGTCTGGTATGCCATCCATATCATAATCGGTCATTAACCAAACGCCATCATTCTCACAGTCAAAAGTGGTCGGTGCTTCCAGGATCCTCGTTTGATAATCGGATGCTCCTGATGCGATGTGTACCTCAACCCTGTTGTTTGGTGTATTAGCTGTTTTTATAAAACTGAGATCAGGAATTCCATCCATGTCATAGTCCGCCATTAACCAAACGCCATCTGTTTCACAATCAAAAGCAGTTTCCACTTCTAAGATCCTGGTTTGATAATTTGATTCACCTGACGCAATGTGTACTTCAACTTTATTGTTCGGCGTGTTCGCTGTCTTGATAAAACAAAGGTCAGGTATGCCATCGCCATCATAGTCCGTCATCAGCCACACACCGTCATCTTCACAATCAAATATAGTGGCGACTTCCAGGATCCTGGTTTGGTAATTTGATTCACCTGACGCAATGTGTACTTCAACTTTATTGTTCGGCGTGTTAGCTGTCTTGATAAAACAAAGATCGGGTATGCCATCGTTGTCATAATCTGTCATCAGCCAGCTCCCATCTGTTTCACAGTCAAAGGTAGTAGGCACTTCCAATATCCTCGACTGGTAGTTGGATGATCCCGATGCGATATGTACTTCGACTTTATTTTCCGGGGTGTTAGCGGTTTTTATAAAATTAAGGTCGGGTATGCCATCCATGTCGTAATCAGCCATCAGCCAAACGCCATCCGTTTCACTGTCGAATGTGGTCGCTACTTCCAGGATCCTCGTTTGGTAATTATTATTTTTACGGTAAACAGACGCGGCAAACTGGGCATCCAATGCATCGATATCATTTCCGCCCGGAACCGCAATGCCGTTCTTCATGATCTCTGCAGGAAGCCAGTAACACATGATCGAATCAGGGTCGGCATGTTCGGTAGCCACCAGGGCCGATCCATCGATCGGAGTCAGCACCTGCGCAATTACTTCTTCCCTGGTCCATCCCTGTGTTCTCATAAAATAGGCGATGGCTTTTTCCCTGTCAATGCCGTCGACAATCTCGCTTCGCATGTGTTCATGCGGAAAGCCGAGTGTATGGCCGGTCTCATGGCGAACTACACGAAAAAATTCAGCATCAGGCGTGTTCATGCTAAAGCCCTCGAGGTTCATGGTAGGTTCATTGGAAGGGATGCTCAGCACATCGGTTCCGAGATACGACCAATAACCGCCAGTCGGGTCAGAACGGCTGATCCTTACCTGCGGATTTACCGTTGTTTCGGTAAACTGAACATTTGAAAATACGCCCCAGGCATTCATGTGTGAAAGAATGCGTGCCCGTAGATCCGCAGGGGGATTGTCAAGGAAGCCGACAGTAAGATTTACACCGCCTGCTCCCCAGTATTTTGACGTTAGTAACGCGAGGTGCTCAGGACGAATTACTACTTCGGGCGCTGCCTGTCTTAGCTGACTTAAGGCCGGCGCATTATTAGCATTGATCTTTACCGCGTTGGCAGCGGCAGGGATCCATTTTTCTTTTGGTAAAAGTTTAATGGAACACGTTTTTATTTCAATCGAAGGGTCAGGGGTTACCTGGTTTGGGGTTGCCATTTTTTTTTAAATTTAAAATTTGATGAATAGATGTTTGAATAATTTTGGATGGCTTTATTTGCACTAAATTTTATATAAACAGATAGATTCAATAGCCCTGCATTGCTGACAAGTGCTACTCTCCGGGCCGGAACGGGATTGTTAATTTAGCATATATTTTTTACGATTGCAAGTTAAAAATGCCTGAATAATTGCATGGTTGAGATGAAGGCGAAAGTGGTTGTTTCGGATATGTAGCTGGTAACAGGGCTAACTGGTCAATGATTGGATTTTATCGCATACCAGTCTTCCTGGTCGTCTTCATAAAATAAATCTTTGTTCGACAGGGTTATGGTGTCCTCACGAACTGAAACCATTGCAGCACAGGGACCGCCTGCTTGCTATAACGCTGATAAAAATAGTAAGCAGGTTATTTCACATTTACTATTAATTACAAAACAATCCAGTTATATTCATAGTCTAAATTAGTTTATATGAAAAAAGTATTTACGCTAACTATCCTTGCAGCAATCATTCTTTTACAGGCCTGTAAAAAAACAGCTTCAGAAAAAATAACACCAGCTAATCCGTCTGTCATCAGTTCGGCCAAAATCGATGATTTTATCCGGGAAGAAATCCGTACGAAACAAAATTTTGAATGGGCCACGGCCAGTGATGAAATGGTGTGGAGCGCCTTACAGCAAAGTGATAAAATATTATCTGTCGGGTACAGGCCCGCAAACGAAAACAAGGTAGAAGACCGGTTAGCTGAAATAGACATCAGGAGCAATAACTGGAAAGCGGCAAGGCAACAGGTGCTATCTATTATCTTAACGGAAGAAAGCAAAACACAAAGTGGCCTTGAGGCAGAAGCACTTGAAGTGTGGAGCGAAAACGTTCTGCCGGTTATGGATGTGCGGGTGGAAAACCTTTCCACTATAAAAGCATTAAGGGCGAGTAACCTTGTCCGTTATGCGGAGCCGATGGGATATGAACCACAATCGCACCAGTCAACCCAGGCAGTGCAGGGCAGCAGTGGTTGTGGAAGTAATACATTCACAGCGGGTCTCGTTGCCGGTGTTGATTATCTCAACATCACGCCCAATAGCAAGCAATCCTGGAACTATGCTTATCATAACATCCCCGGTGCCTGGACAAAAACCACTGGTGCCGGCGTAAAAGTTTTCTTTATCGATACAGGCGCTGAAAATGACCAGGAAAATCTAGGCAGCGCCTTTAACCAGGGCAGTTCATCAGGCCGTACGATTGAAAAAATTGTTACGTTACCAAGGCAAACTTTATTTGGTTTCCCGATCGGTTCTGTCGAAACACCTGACGATGGCTGCGGTCATGGTACCAGCATGGCAGGTGCCTGCGCGGCGCCAAGGGGCACAGACGGCGCTGCATGTGGTGTCGCCTATAATTGCAACCTGGTAGTGAGCCGTGCTTCATCAGATGTTTTTTTGGATGAAAGCCGGGAAGTAAAAGGAGTGTCTGATGCTTATACAAATGCAGCCAACAGGAGCGATGTAAAAGTGATAAGTATGAGCATGGGAAGGATCTCCAGCAGTTCACAAATGTCTGATGCCATTAAATATGCCTATGGAAAAGGCAAGCTGATGTTTGTGGCGGCAGGCACTTCTTTTAGCTGGGCATCAAGCTGGTTTGGCGTGGTGTTCCCTGCGACTTTATCAGAAGTAAACGCAGTAACAGGCGTGCGGGATAATAATTTTAATACGCAGTGTTCGGATTGCCACGATGGTAGCCAGACAGACTTCACCGTAGTAATGGAAAAAGCGGCCTCAGGAATGCATCCGATCACACTGGCAAACACGGGCGATGCGCCCTCTACGGTAGGTGGATCTTCGGTAGCAACGGCAACCAGCGCGGGCATCGCGGCCCTCGTATGGAGCCGCTTTCCTGCTTATACCCGGGACCAGGTACTAAATAGAATGATTCAAAGTTCAAGCCGTTATCCAACCAAAAGCAGCAATTTAGGATGGGGAAATGTGAACGCGGATTTGGCTACCAATTAAAGTACCAGGTAGTTGAAAGAAGTAATTAATTAAAATTAAAAATGTTTTTGGGATAATTCTTATGCTGGTTTGTTCAGATTTCTAAGTAATAAATCGATAGCCAGGTGCAGTTAAGATGAGTGATTGCCTGAAAACATTTTTAATTTTCATTTAAACCCTCTCACCTTACTAAAGCCCCCTGGTTTATCCAGCAACGGATCATGTCCCGCTCCCTGGGAGTAATACCTGTTTTATTATTTTGCGGCATCGTTTTCGTAACTACTACGCGCTGCATTATTTTATCTTTCATTTTTACAATATCCTCCGGCGTATCGTACACTACGCCATTAGGCGGAGCCGTATAAACGTCGTCAGTAGGTTTGGAGGAATGGCAACTGATACATCTTGTTGTGATGATCCTGTTTATCTCCGCGAAATTCATTGTTTTATCGCAGGCGCCCTCGTCTTTGGGCGGTGCGGTGATGAAGCAGGCGGCCAACAAGATCAACACGGAAACGGGTAATACCCACACATTGTATCGCCCTTTTTCCTTTAAATTCAAATAATGTTTTACCCCTGCCGTGCCCAGGGATATCGTCGCAAGTATGGCCCAGGGATATTGGTAGCCAAAAGTGGTAGGGAAATGATTGCTGATCATTACAAACAGTACGGGTAATGTAAAATAATTATTGTGCAGGGATCTTGCCAGCGCATTTTTTCCTAAAGCAGGATCAAGCGGGCGGCCTTCTTTTGCGGCTTTCACCATCGCCTTTTGGGATGGAATAATAATGAAGAAAACATTCGCCGCCATCAATGTGCCGATCATCGCACCAAAATGAATATAAGCTGCACGCGCGCTGAATACATGGCTATAAAAAAATGCGAAACCAGTCGCGATAATAAAACCTGCCAACGCAAACCAGGCATTTTTTTTTACCAATGCTGTCTTACAAAGTAGATCATAAATAAACCAGGCGACAATGAATGAGCCAATACCGATTGCAATTGCGGCAGCCGGACCAATATTTAGAACATTTGAATCGATCAGCATCGCTTTGGCATTGAAATAATAAACCACGAACAACAGGCTAAAGCCGGAGAGCCAGGTAAAATATGCTTCATATTTAAACCAATGCAAATGTTTGGGAATGGTGGCTGGCGCAACCTTGTACTTTTCCAGGTAATAAAATCCTCCTCCATGCACTGCCCAGAGATTACCCGCCAGTTCGTCCCGTACATTCTCCGTACGGTTCAAAGCATTCTCTAAAAAAACAAAATAAAAAGAAGCGCCGATCCAGGCAATGCCAAAAGTAATGTGCATCAATCTTATTACAATGTTCAGCCACTCCATCAGGTGACCTTCCCGGGGCGTGCCCTTCACCAGGTACCAGGTAAAAGCCAGCATCAGCACAACTACCAGTACGATCGCTGTATAAATAAATCCCTGTGAAAGAGACATGCTTTCCTTATCGCCGGATGAGTTCTCTTTTTCCGACGGAATTTTTCGGATCGCATGGAACTGGTAGGTCATGATGATCAACATCAATAATATAAAACCCAACACACAATAGATCAATGCTGCCAGCATATTTAATATTCTTTGGTTGACAAATAGAGCCCTGTAATTAAGCGGCTCTTAACTCACAATTTAAAATATTGTTTTGTATTTTTAGCGTTTCATTTAATAACCTTACAAGCAATGGCCGTGCAAGTGATACATAGCAACAGGGTGGTATTGCCAACAGGGATAGCAGAAGCCTTTATAATAATTGATAATGGTACAATCGCCGATGTAAGGAAAAGCATGCCTGGCGGCGATGAATACGAACTTGTTGAAATCATGGACCACCTGGTGATGCCCGGTGTGATCGACCCCCATGTACACATCAACGAGCCGGGCAGGGCTTCCTGGGAAGGTTTTGATACTGCTACCAAAGCAGCAATTGCAGGGGGCATCACTACCCTGGTCGATATGCCATTGAATTCAGCGCCGGTCACCACCACGGCAGGCGCCTTCGCAGAAAAACTGGTTGCTACCACGGGCCAACTGCATACCAATGCTGGTTTTTGGGGAGGCATCGTTCCTGGTAACGAAGCCGATGTTCCGAAATTAATTGAGAAAGGTGTGTTGGGCTTCAAAGCATTTTTAACCCATTCTGGGATCGATGATTTTCCAAATGTAACAGAAGATGACCTAAGGAAAATAATGCCGGTCGTCGCAAAGCATGGCCTGCCCTTGCTGGTACATTGCGAACTAACGGATAGCGTTGAACGCGATTCCGGCAATACCAGGTCTTACAGCAATTATTTAAATACGCGGCCAAAAGAATGGGAAAATAAGGCCATCGCAATGATGATCCGTTTATGTGAAGAATTTAATTGCCCGGTACACATTGTTCATTTGTCATCAGCGGAATCTATTGATCAGATCAGTAAAGCGAAACAAAAAGGATTGCCGGTAACTGTTGAAACCGCCCAGCACTATTTATATTTTAATGCGGCACAGATCGGTGAAGGTCAAACACAATTTAAATGTGCCCCGCCCATACGGGGAGAAGAAAATAATGAGGCGCTCTGGGAAGCTTTGAAAAACGGCATTATTGATTTCGTGGCGACAGATCATTCTCCGGCCACACCCGACTTAAAAGAAATAGAAAGCGGTAATTTTATAAAGGCCTGGGGTGGTATCGCCTCTCTGCAATTTGCGCTGCCGGTACTTTGGACGGCTGCCAGAAAAAGAAATGGCAGTTTCAATGATGTCGTAAAATGGCTGTGTGAAAATCCTGCAAAATTGATCGGCAAAGAAGCAAGTAAAGGCAGGATCGCAAAGGGTTACGATGCCGACCTGGTAGTAATTGATGAAGCCGAAATGTTCACAGTCGGTGAAAATATCATTCACCATAAACATAAAATAACGCCTTACCTGGATGAACAATTATATGGTGTTGTACAACAGACTTACCTTGGTGGTAAGCTGGTGTATGACAAAGGAAATTTTGAGCAGTTAAATGCAGGAAAAATAATATTTAGACACTAAATCAAATAATCATAAAAATGATGAACGGATCCGGATTTACAACAATGACAGACCTTGCAGCAGAGAAATTAGGTGGAAAAACATTGCTTTGCAGCGATGATTTTTTTGCAGAAAAAGAAAACCTGCTAAAGCCTGGTCGCGGGGTTTTTATTGCCGATAAATATACGGACCGCGGGAAATGGATGGACGGCTGGGAATCCCGGCGTAAAAGAGATCCGGGGCATGATTGGTGCATCATTCAACTGGCAACACCAGGCAAAATTTATGGCCTGGATATTGACACCAATCACTTTTTGGGAAACCATCCTCCTTTTGCCTCCGTCGATGCATTTAATATTAAAGATACTGACACAGATGATTTCGAAAAGTTAGCCTGGGTGGAAATTTTGCCAAAATCACCGCTGGAGCCCGGCTCACAAAATATGTATGAAATAGATGACAGGAATATTTACACTCACCTGCGCCTGCATATCTATCCCGATGGTGGCGTTGCCAGGTTGAAAGTGTACGGTGAAGTAGAAAAGGATTGGAGCACCGTCGGTGAAGAAGAGGAAACAGATCTTGCCGCCGCCGTAAATGGAGCAACGGCGCTGTTATGCAACGATATGTTTTTTAGCCACATGGATAACCTGCTCATGCCGGGTAGGGGTATCGATATGGGCGATGGCTGGGAAACCAAACGCAATCGGACGCCCGGCAATAAAGACTGGGTAATTGTTCAGTTGGCCCATGCCGGCATAATTGGCAGGATATTGGTTGATACAGGACATTTTAAAGGCAACTACCCGGATACTTGTATGATCGAAGGATGCCGGATTGCACCTGGTGAAACAGTAGATTTTGCAACCGAAGAAATTGATTGGATAACCATTTTGCCACAGGTGAAATTACAGGCAGATCATGAACATTATTTTGAGGAAGAAATAGCTGCAAAAGAGGTTTTTACCCACGTGAGACTCTCTATTTTTCCTGACGGCGGTATCAGCAGGATGAGGCTTTTTGGGACGGCAGTATAGAGAGACGCCCCTTACGGGTGCCCATGATGCGGCAACGGATCATTCGATTGCCCGATTGGCATTAGGCCAGGGGCAAGCCCGGCTCCTGCGGTGATCGTTCCGGTCCTGGTCATAAATTCGGGTTAACCCGGCCATAGTTTAAATAAAATTATTAACTTAAAGCGTTTCTTAACCTTTAATTAAAGAGCATGACCTTTCACGAATTAAATTTATTGCCGGAAGACGCACTCAAACACGAACTTTTTAAGTGTTGCGGGTCAACTGCCTGGGTTAATAAAATGTGCCCCTTTTTTCCCATGGATGATTTGGTAGAAATGCTGGAAGATGCGGAAGGACAATGGTATGCCTGCACGGAAGCGGATTGGAGAGAGGCCTTTACCCAACATCCAAAAATTGGCGATACAGATTTGTTGACAAAGAAGTTTGCGGATACCGCGGATTGGGCAGCCGGAGAGCAGTCAGCTGCCGCTGGCGGATCGCAGGAAATAATTACAGAACTTGCTGCCGTCAATGAAAGCTACGAACAAAAATTCGGCTATATTTTCATCGTATCGGCAACAGGTAAAACGGCTGACGAAATATTGGGACTTATAAAAAAACGCCTGGCCAATACGCCGGAAGACGAAATAAAAATTGCCGCCGAGGAGCATAACAAGATCACTCTTTTACGTTTACAAAAATTAATTGTATGATCCAGATCACAACCCACGTTTTAGATACCAGCAAGGGAAAGCCAGCCTGGGGGATCGCGGTTGTTTTGTATGAACAAATCGCGCATGAATGGTTTGAAATAGCAAAAGGAAGTACTAATAATGAGGGGAGGCTGATGAATTTACTGCCGGAAGATGAAGAGCTCAAACTGGGTATTTATAAACTGGCATTTGATGTAAAAACTTATTTTAGTTCTGACGATATACAAACTTTTTACCCGGTGGTGGAGATTACATTTGAAATAAATACTATCTCACCTTATCATATCCCGCTATTGATAAGTCCATTTGGTTACAGCACTTATCGCGGCTGTTAATGATCACTTTTAATCTTACTGACCGTAGATCAGCGGTCATTATTTCATTGATCAACTTACCGGTCGTTCCATCAACCCAGGCCATACTCGTATGAATTTTTCAATCACAGATACCGACAAAGAATCCTTGCTGACCCAATTGCAATCAGCCAATTTAAAGTTTCAAAAAACATACCCCGGTGATAAACCGGACCGGCAGGCAGTGCATACGGTGTATGGTGGCGCCAATCTTTTTAAATCCGATACTACTGTAAAGATGGGCGAGATCGCCCTGCGTAATTTAAATACTTACGCACCCGATTTTGTTACACTTGCCAATGTATTGCAACTGGACGGTTACCAGTATTTGCCGCATCTGGGAAAAGATATCGAAGCGCTTACAAAAAAACTGGACGGCATGGATGAGGCGCAAAGAAAAACTGAGCATGCCTGGTTATCCTATTCCGTTTACAATAAGATCATCAAAAAGTTGCAAACAGAAGCCATCGAAGATTTTCGGATAGATTTTGAAGATGGCTTCGGCAACCGACCCGATGCGGAAGAAGATGACACCGCCGTAACTGCGGCCAATGAGTTGGCAACCGGGATGAACAACAATATCATTTCGCCCTTCATCGGCATTCGCATCAAGCCCTTTACTGAGGACCTTAAATCCAGGGGCGTGCGAACGCTGGATATCTTTCTTACCACCTTGTTGCAACGAACAAATGGTGTGCTGCCGGCCAATTTCGTGGTGATGTTACCGAAAGTAACCATTCCGGAACAGGTGACCACATTGGTAAAGCTGTTTGAAATAATTGAACACAAACATGCGTTGCAGCCAGGAATCCTGAAAATGGAAACGATGGTGGAAGCTACGCAGATAATCATGGATGAAGAGGGCCGCAATCCATTGATGCGTATTATAAAAGCAGGAGAGGGGCGCCTGATCGCCGCGCACTTTGGCACGTATGATTACACGGCATCCTGTGGGATTACTGCAAAATACCAGACCATGGCGCATGGCGTGTGCGACTTTGCACATCACGTGACCAAAGTGGCGCTGGGCGGTACCGGTATATTTTTAAGTGACGGTGCCACCAATGTAATGCCCATCGGTCCGCATCGTGGTGATAACCTCAGCTTTGAACAGCTTACTGAAAACCGGGAAGCAGTGCACAATGCCTGGCGGACAGGATTTAAACACACTACCCATTCCCTTGTCAACGGGTTGTACCAGGGATGGGACCTGAATCCTGCCCAGGTACCCATGCGTTATGCGGCCACCTACAATTTCTTTTTAAGCAGTTATGACGATGCCGCCTTCCGGCTAAAAACGTTCGTCGACCGCGCAGCTATTTCAACGCTCACCGGCGATATTTTCGATGATGCCGCTACCGGCCAGGGTTTGCTGAATTTCTTTTTGAAAGCAATGAACTGTGGTGCCATTACGGAAGAGGAGGCATTGGTAACCGGACTTACCATCGACGAGATCAGGAGCCGTTCCTTTTTCAGGATATTGGAAGGCAGACGAAAATTATAGCTTACAGCAACGTGTTTTAAGAAAATTTACAACAATCAAAAATGATATCAACAGGCAACTTCGTGGAACTGTTCCCAAGCCTATTTCCGCTACAGAATAATTTACCCCCCTGGCACATCACCGCCGATCTGGCTGCCATATTAAATGAACTGATCAATCAACTGGATGATAATTATAACATCACTGATGGCGTGGCTATTCATCGAACAGCCAGCATTGACCCGGGTGCGATTTTGAAGGCCCCGGTTATAGTTGGTGCCAATTGTTTTATAGGTTCCAATGCCTGTTTGAGAGGTGGTGTTTATTTAGACAGCGGGGTAAAAATCGGAACCGGTTGCGAGATCAAAACGAGCATGATATTTAACAACAGCGCGATTGCGCACTTCAACTTTATTGGTGACAGTATTATTGGCAGCCAGGTGAATTTTGAGGCCGGCTCCATTACCGCCAACCACTTCAATGAAAGGGCCGACAAAAATATTCCGGTAGTTTACAATTCAGCAATCATACAAACGGGCGTAATAAAATTCGGTGCGCTGGTAGGAGACAATTCTAAAATAGGGGCCAATGCGGTTTTATCCCCGGGCACTATATTGTCACCCGGCAGTATTGTAAAACGGCTTGAGTTGGTTGATCAGTTTGATAAATTTAAGAATGCTAATTAAATTAAAGAAGTAAAATAGTTTATGGCAGGTTCAATCAACTTGTAATCGTTATTTTTTTATCAATCCGTATAACCAACTGCATTGGTGGGGGATTCATTTATAGTTTGCCCGGACTTATTATTTATGGATTAAATAAATTGATCATTGTAAGTGCCCTGGCTTCGCTATCAGCCTGTTCCAGTATTTCACAAAACCTCCCTGCTTCACTCCTGGTAAGCATTATGAAGACTCCCTGGGCAGGGGTCTTCAGGATAACAGCTTTGCTGCAATCGGGAGAAGACTCATCCGAATTATACCATTTGTTTTTTACCAATTTACAAAATTCGTGAAAATCGGTTTCGGTAAGTGTGAGCATCGTACTAATGAAGGCGACCTGGTAATGACCACATTGCTTACAACGTACCACATAGCCGTCTTCATCAAAGTACAGGGATTGAAATTCGCACATTATTAAATAATTAGTGAGCAAATTTGAGCAATGTAATGAGGATAATTCCTCCATATCGGAAAAAATGTTTTCGAGAACGGGAAGATGAGCGTTTTTGGAAATGAATGAAATAAATAACCGGGCATCAAGCCACTTTTACTAACTCTTGAAGCCACTGAATGCAGCAGGAATTAATCATTTTTCACTATATAATTAAGTGAAAATTATCAAAAAGTCACTTCGGCAATATTTCAGGAGCCATTTATCACCGTTCATCGTTAAAATAATGTTATTCGACATTTCTCTTTTTTAAATTCTTAAAATAATCAGTCTATTTACAGCTTAAAAATAATAAACGAAAACTTTCGTTCAGTTAAAGGTTTGATAAAATAACAATAATTAAGATTGCTTGCTTATGAGCTTTAATTTTCTTTAACAAATAACATGGTAAATCTGCTGTTAGTTTAATTATGGAGATATAAATCACTTACCATGCTGAAAAAGAGCATGTTAAATATAAAATATTTAATTAATACTTTGTATGATGATTAGAAAGGCGGTTATTGGTGATTTGGAAGCTTTGAGTGTTTTATTTAACAGTTATCGCCTGTTTTATAAAAAAAATAGTGATCTGGACGGCGCAAGGGAATTTCTTAGCGACCGTATCCTGAAAAACGAATCTGAAATATTTATCGCCGGAAATAACGAACATGAAATAACGGGATTTGTACAATTATATCCAATATTCTCCTCCACGAGGATGAAGCGATTGTGGTTGCTAAACGATTTATTTGTTCAGCCGGAATTTAGAGGTAAAGGCATTTCTATCGCGCTGTTAAATGAATGTAAAAACCTATGCAGGAGAACAGAAAGCTGTGGGATGATTTTAGAGACTGCAAAAGATAATGCCATTGGTAATAATTTGTATCTCAAAACCGGTTTTTTGCCGGATGGCGATCACAATTATTATGAATGGGGAATTGAGTCGGTATAGTTTTAAAACAACTCAAAAAATTATGATCCATACCTCACAAATTGCTGTACAGTCGCTGGCCTGCATAGATGTGCAAACACTGCGAAACTGTTTTAACGCCGTCTTCAAAAATTATTATACACCACTGCAATTAAGCCGGGAACAGTTTGCAGACAAATTAATAACCGAGGCAGTCGACCTGAAATTGTCATTTGGTATTTTCGACGGAGAGGAATTGGTTGGATTTATATTGAACGGCATCGATACAGCAGGCGCTCAAAAAGTGACCTACAATGCAGCAAGCGGCATTATGCCCGAATACAGGGGCTACAAACTTTCTTACCTTTTATATGAGCACAGTATTCAACAACTAAAACAGGCAGGCGTAAACAAGATCATATTGGAAGTGATCGAGCAAAATATTCCTGCCCTGAAGATCTATGAGCATTTTGGTTTTGCGGTAACGCGTAAGTTAAATAGTTATACCGGGAAGCCCGTATTGCGCGAAATGTTGCCGGTTGAAATAGAGACCCTTGCTTCGCCGGATTGGGAACTGATCAAAAAAAATTGCGAATGGGAACCCTCCTGGCAGTATAGCACCAATTGTATAAAAAGGGCGCAAAGTAATTATACCTTGCAAGTGGCCAGCAGTAACAAATTGCCGGTGGCTTATTGTATTTCAAATTTCAGTACGGGAACCATCGCACATTTTGGCTGTAGTGAAATTGATGCAAAGGAAAAATACCTGTCGGCGTTGTTTAACCAGGTAAACGGGGTGAACAATAATCAATACACTTCGGTGATCAATGTAGATACCAATGCCTTGTACGCGAATACATTTTTACTATCCATCGGATTGTCCCGTTTCTTTACATCCTGTGAAATGGAATTGATTTTGTAACCCGTTAGACCGGCTAGCCATAGCATCCTGCAAGTCAATAATTGTAATCGCATTACAGACACCCGCAAAGGTTGAGCATACGGTCCTAAACAATCTTTGGATCCAGCCATTTTACCACGTCAGGCGCCTGGTAGTTCTCCATCTTGTCGAGTATCTGCTCAATATTTTTATCGATCAAAAGCATATCCCTGTTCATTTCTTTCAAAAAGCCACTGTCAACCATCGTTTGCGTAAACAGGTCGAGGCTGTCGTAAAAGCCACTTACATTTAAAACGCCGACCGGTTTCTTATGCAGTCCCAATTGACCCCAGGTAAGCATTTCAAATAGTTCTTCCAGCGTGCCAAAACCACCCGGCAGTGCGAGTGCGCCATCGGACAGCTCGTTCATTTTTGTTTTTCTTTCGTGCATGGAATCCGTTAGCACAAGCTCTGTTAAGCCTTCATGTGCCAACTCTTTTGCCTGTAAAAACCTGGGCAATACGCCAATCACTTTACCACCTTCCTGCAACACCGCGTCTGCAATGGTACCCATCAGTCCAACTTTTGCTCCGCCATATACGAGGTCGATCTTTCGTTGCACCAGCGCCTTCCCAAGCAAACCGGCCGCATTTTTAAAAACTTCTTTGTGACCCAGGCTGGAACCGCAAAAAACCGTTATCCGTTTCATATTTATTTCTTTTTTTATTGTGAGATTGTCGCACTATCAATCAAAAATATTGCATATTTTTCGTATACCTCAACACCGTTTATTTACAAAAAAAATGCAGCCTGTGAGGACTGCATTTTTAAGAGGTATAAATAAATTTTAGCCAGGCACAGGTACTGTCTTGATTGCCATTGACTGTTTGCCTGATTTTTGTTTTCTTCTTCCCCACCAGATCACAAAACCTGTTACCGGCAAGCTTGCTGCAATAAGACTTGCAAAAAAAGCGAGCAATTTTCCCGGCAGTCCCAGCACTGCGCCTACATGCATGTCGTAGTTCATGCGCACGATCTTGTCTGCTACACCTGCATCCTTAAACTTATCTGCATAACTGCCCGTGGCTGATAACTCTTTGCCGGTGTATTGATCATAATGATAAAAATCTGAATTGTAGTACGTGCCGGGCCGATGATTGACCACTACTTCTACCGGGTCGGTGTGAAGCGCAGCAAAATAGATACCCAGGCTTTCGTTTTCTTTTACTGCAGCGCGGTGTTGCAACCACAATTGATCAGGCATGTTTACGACAGGTGCCGTTTTGGTAGTGTCAGAAACAGGGTGTTCATGATCGACCATTGTTTTGCCGCCACTGGTAACGAAGTATAAAGATTTGGCGAACCAATGAAAGCCAAATACGAGGCCTGTAATAGAAATAAAAATTGCGACCCAGGTCATATAAAAGCCCAAAACATTGTGCAGGTCATAATTCTTGCGGCGCCATTTGGCACTCCATTTAACAGAGAAACGTTGCTTTCCCGCCGCTTTATTTTTTGGCCACCAAAGAATCAGGCCGGTGATCATCATCACTAAGAAAACAAGTGTAGCGGAAGCAACGACGGGCTGGCCAATGTCATCCGGCAGCCACAAATAAAAATGCCCGTCTAATATAAAACGAAAAAAATCCCGGTTCATATTCTTATGCTTCAGAAACTCTCCGTTGTATGGATTGATAAAAACCTGTTCGTAATTTGTTGCATCATAATAGGCAGCTACGGCAGAATTGCCTTGGCCAGGATATTCGATTCCCAATGCTTTTTTAGATACCAGGTGTTTTTCCGCAACCGCTTTTAAATTGGAGGGCGGCAGCATCGGCCCGGACTCTTTTTTTACAAATTTATATGGCTCGGTAAAGCCTCTTATCTCTACTTCAAATGCCAGTATACAACCGGTAATTCCCAGTATCACAACAATCAACCCTGATGCCAGGCCCAGCCATAAATGAACTTTTCTTATAACTTTTTTAAATGACATCATTGTTAATTATAAATTTGCCATTTTCTGTTTACTGTAGCGCAATGGCCGTTGATAAAGAGGATTGCGAATAATAGCAGACAGGAAATGGTCAACAGAAAATATTAAAATCTATAGTTGACACTGAACCTGGCATTCGTTCCTGGCTCTGCCTGCCAGTAAAAATAATCTGCGTAAGGCGCACCTGAATATAAATATTTATTAAGGATATTATTTATCACCAGGTTAAAGCCAATCTTTTCCTTTTGATAAGAAAGGCCTCCGTCTAAACGGAAATAGTCAGGCAGCGCGTTTTGTGAGTTGTCAAAAACATACCAGGGCGAGCGTTTAACCTGGTATTGATAACCAAGCGAAATCCCAAAACCTGTCAATGCACCTTTATCTAATTTATAATTGAGCCACGCATTTTGGATATGCCTGCTTGATCCGGGAACCTGGTTGCCAATGTTTTCCAACTTACTGTCTTTTGTTGTCTTTGCATCAGTAAATGCATAGTTAATGATCGCGTCAAGTCCCCTAACAATTTGTCCGTGTATATCCACTTCAACCCCTTTGGTTTGCTGCTGGCCGGATTGCCTGTTGAAATAGCCGCCGGCTGGATTAGGGTGGTCTATATCTGCTGTAAGCACATTATTGCGTGTGATCTGGTAAACAGATACAGCCGAGTTCCACTTGCCATTCAGCCAGTCTCTCTTAATTCCGAATTCGACATTACCACCGGTAATAGGATCAAAACTTTTTTTCTGCCAGTCAGATCCGTAATTTTCTAAAAATGATTCATCCTTTAAAAAGTAAGCGGCAGTATTTTTATCTATGGAATAACTTACACCCAGGCGTGGTGTAAATTTGCTGCTTTTGTAATCACCGCTGTACACATCTCCCGTTTTTAATGTGGTGTATCTTCCGGCAATTGTCAGACGCAGCTTGTTTTCCAAAAATCCAAGTTCATCCTGCGCATAGTATCCTGAGTACCCATTGTAATAACGTACGCCTCTTTGTCTGATATTTTTACTACGGTCGAAAACAGGCTGGGTGGCCTGGCCATATACCGGTGCATAGATATTAAAGTCAGGGCCGCCTAACGGTCCGCCCTGGTTCCAATCGTGAAAATATTCTTTATTGCTCATGTCAAGTCCGGCCAGGATCTTGTGCGTAACTGCACCTGTATGCACTTCGCCATTCAGGAACATCTGTCCCATTTTACTCACACCCGATACATCCCATATAGACATGCCTCTCTGCAACAGGCTGTCATTAGTGGCGTCAAAACCCCACGGCCATAAGGAAGCTCCTTCCTGCTGGTAGTTAAAATATGCCAACTGTGTTGTAAACTTCCAGTCTTTGTTGATCTTGTGATCGAAGATGGCCAGCAAGCTACGGTCATTCATTTTTGTAGGAGCCAGGTTTGATTCTGCCTCGGTGAAATTCCTGGACAGATCCGCATATCCTCTTTTTGAAAAGACATAGTTGCTTCCTATCACATTTACTTCAGAGAACTGGTGTGTATATTCCAGTGTTACAGAGGTTTTGTCATCTATCAGGTATTTTAAAACAGGAACGATCGAATAGCGGTTGTTATAGTCATAAGGGCGGTGAGCGCCTTTTACCTGGCCCATTACGTTCAGGCGGTATAATAATTTACCATCTTTTGAAAGTTTGCCATCAAGGTCAGCGGTGGCTCTGTAAAGGTCGAAGCTCCCGATTGACAGACCCACTTCGCCCTTGGTACGGCCGCTTGGTTTTTTGGTCACAACATTATAAAAACCACTTGGATCACCATTGGCGAGCATAAAGCCTGCTGGTCCTTTTACAAATTCTATGCGTTCAACCATGCTCATATCTTCAGTAAGCGGACCCCAATCGGTAGATACATTCATCCCGTTCCTAAAGGCGCCGACATTGCTGCCGCGCATAGTGATCCTCGCATAATTGTCCCAGTGTTCAATTTTTGTTGCCCCGCTTACATTGCGCGTTACGCCTTCCAGCATATCGAATATTTGCTGGTTATTGATCAGCTTTGCTGTTACCACCTGGATGTTCTGCGGTATTTCCAAAATAGGACTTTGTAAACGCAACGAACCCGACACCCGGTTGGTTTTAAAACTATTTTTATTCGCGGTTACCACTACTTCGTTCAGTTCTTTATTTGAGAGGTTAAGCTGAAGTGAAACATCAGTGCCTTTACCGTTTTCTACGGTTATTTCCTGTTCTGCATCCTTGTAACCTACCAGGCTCACTAAAAGTGTGTACTCACCCGGTAAAACGTTTTTTATTTCAAACGAGCCATTGTTATCGGCAATCGCATTTTTAACGGTATTTTTCACGAGTACGGTCACTCCTTCTGCCGGCTTGTTGTCGGCGGTCATAATTTTCCCGCTGATGCTGCCTGAGGGTTGCTGCGCAATGCCGGTCGCTGCTAACGCCATCATCATTACCATAAGCACATTGATCTTACTTTTCATTTTTTGTGTTGGTTTATTTGTTTACGATGCCTGGCCGCCTGAAAACTTTATTTAATTTAAAGAAGTAAGGAGGGCCCTTTAAATGGTCTTTTGTGAAACGAAATTTGGCACAGCAACCGTTATTTTCACAGGCTGCAAAAGTATCAACCGATGAAAAAATATGTTCGACGTATCGGGAAAACTATTTACGAAAATGGTAAATGTTAAAGACTGGTAAAGAATGTACCAGGGACATACCATCGGCAATCAAGTAGTTAATATATAATTTAATTTATATATTTAAAAATAGTTGTCGTCTGCGCTATATCGGTCTTAAAATCTAATAGCAATTATATTTTTTATAATTTTTGCAGGGCAGATTGTGTGATTAATTATTTTTAGTGTTTAAATGGTGGTTTTCGCACAATTTTATTTATATTAGCTTTAAATAAGCAATCATGAAGAAAAATAATATAACCGCTAATACGATCATTAATATTCGTGCGACTGCATCAGAAGTTTGGAATGCTTTAACCAGGCCCCGGTTGATCAAACAATATTTTTATGGTGCGGAAGCCATATCTGATTTTCGGGAGGGGAGCCCAATTACTTTTAAAGGAGAGTGGGAGGGACTGGAATATGAAAATAAAGGAACAATACTGATGGTAGAAAAGGATAAATTATTCCGGTACGAATACTGGAATTCAATGTCTGGCACAGCTGATATCCGGGAAAACTATTTGATCATTACGCACGAATTGTTCGAGGATGGTGGAGTAACTACGCTTACGATCACCCAGGAAAATATCCTAACTGAAGAAAAGAAAGTGAAGTGTGAGCAAAATTGGAGAAAGCTAACCAACAACCTGAAAGAATTGGTGGAATGGACCAGCCCGTTGGTCAAGGCAGTCAGGACCTACGAAACACCTGCATATGAATTTGTGCCAACTGATCCGGCACTGCAAAGCCAGGCATTCGCATAGTTCTCAATATTATTTACTTTTTTTGGCAAGTAAAACGATCTGTCCTAAGTGATAGGCATCGTGCTGAATAATGCCGTGTATATTGTTATAGTAAGAGGAATTGTTCTTTGGATTTATTTTTTCCAGGTCATCTTCAGTCATTTTTTCCAGGAAAGTGTTCCATTTGTCCTGAGAGATTTTCAGGTCCTGTAAAGTACGCTGCCAGGCATTTTCCGACTGGTCGGTAACGGGCTTAAAATAATTATCAGCGGGTGAATCGACGACAATACCCTGTACCCGCTGAAGCACAGTTTCCCTCCAGCTTATTATGTGATTTACAATTTCCCAGATCGAATTCCATGGATCAATTTTATTTGCTGCCCCGGCGGGCGAAATATTTTTCAATGTCCCTGTCAGCGTTACATCTATCCAGGGATCACCTTCGTAAATATCTTCCAGCAATTTGGCAATACGGGCTGTTTCTTTCATTGTTAATTGTTGAATATTGACTTCGAAATTAATAAAAGTGAAATATAAAAAGCAGTCAATTATTAAGCTAAATTATTCATTGTGCATAAATTTATCATGAGGGTGAAATCAATATCGTTTGGGCCCGTTTTATATTAACGCCAAAGTAGTAATTT
>JBDSLD010000160.1:0-25931 GCA_039916545.1 Ferruginibacter sp. | reverse complement strand
AAATTTTAGCATTTACATTTTACAACAGTCATTGTCCTTGCAGGCAATCATTTCCTTACACTCGTTTTTGTCTTTGCAACAAGCTGCAACAGTGCCGGCTTTATCTATAAAACCGGAGGCCCCGTCTTTTTTTCTTTCGTACTGGCAGCAGCTATTTAATTTATTATAAGCTGCATCATCAGCAGTAAGATCCTGCGTATCATAACCCGCTTTGGCGACAGCTTCCTGGATCTTTAGATTGGTAGTTTTCGCTGCTGTATAAGAAACATTCAATTGTTTTGTTTCTTCGCTCCAGTTTGCGGTTGTCGCCCCGGCAGCTTTTGCGGATCTTTCGATGGTCTTCTTACACATGCCGCAGTTACCCCATACTTTGATGGTATCTTTTATTACTGACTTTTGCGCAAATATTTGTGGTGTTGAAAAAATGCTGAAGAGGATAACAGCATATATAGATAATGTTTTCATTATAATTATTTTAAATATTAATTAATTCGAGATATGCAAACGTGCGAATGCCGACTCCGTTTATAACGGGCCGGTGGTAATCTTAATAATTGATGTCTAAAGTCTGAAAACGCAATTCAATATACAGGCGGAGGGCTTTGTATAGTTGGGAGGTGAATGATTTTTAACTGCCCTGGAAGCAGCATCTGGCTGGAAATTTACCTGGTATATATTATAAGAATGTAAGACCGCAACATCAGGAATGCCAAATACCAGCTCATTGGAAACATTCTTATAAACATCATTTAATTTTATAAATTTATGCTCGTCATTACAGCAACCGCCTTTCTTTCCCTTCATGCCACATTTGCCACATTTATCTTTCTGATCACCATAAAAATCGATCCCCGCTTTTTTACCCATGCAATAATGTATCTCCATGGCGATCCCGGAAGATACTCCCATGTATAACATTGCGAAAATGGCTACGACGATCTTTTTCATTTATCCTGCAAAGGTAATTCGTTTTAGGTTAGTCAGCGGCAGAGTATTATGCATTCTACAAATTTAACACAGTCGGTTTACTGTTTGTTTGCCGGTTGCTATAGTATTTAATGTTTTTAATTTTGTCCTTCCGCCTTCCACCTTCACCTTGCTCTTAGTTAATAAAGTTCCACAATATCCCGAACCGGAAGACCAATCCCGGGTACACGTAATGCGGTGCCGCAAAATTATTTTTAGTAAATCCAAACCCATTGGAAAAATCAATTGAGTTTAAGTTTTCCAAACGCAGAAAGGCGGTAAAGGATTTTATCCTGAAATGCATGAACCCGGTAATGTCGGGCCGGTTTTTTATTGTAACAGTATCCTGTGGCATGAACTGGCCCATCAACGGGGAATAATTATATCCTTTGTAGGGGGTGTAGTATCTGAATTCGAGCCCGGCGCTCAGGTTGAGGTTTTGGTAAAATACTCCTTCGTAGGCCAACCTGTTGCGGGTAAATAGGAACGGCACTTTAATTGGGGCGCCACCATCGGTTTGTTGTACCGTGACTTCGGTATACCAGTTCCATCTTTTACTAAGCCGGATCTTTTTAGATGCACTTGCCTGCAAAATATTGATCACTTTTGCGTATTGAGCCGTCTTATAGTAGCTGGTGAAATACATATAATTGGTGATCAGGTAATTGGCAAAGGATAAACTTATAAATGGGTTATCCGCAGAGGCCTTTATTGAAATGGTGTTCTCTTTTTTATAGCTGGAATTATTACCAAAATTAAAAGCCGAGTAACTGGTATAGATAAAAGAGGGGCTCCTGTTTACATTATTAAATGACAACCTTATATTTCCCAGTTTTTTATTGAGGTAACGGCTGAGCGAGCCATAGGCGCTATAGTCACCGCTGTTTACTCCATTTAAATAGAAATCTCCCTTCGCAATAATATCCCACAGTTTATTCCTGGTTTTATTGCGATATTCTCCATGCAAAACAATATTATAGAAGCTTTTACTGGCACTGTCGGATACGATCGACATGTTCTCAAGCCTGGCCCCTGCCGACAGGAATTGGCCGGAGTTTTTTGTATCCGGGAATTGCAGCAAAGAAAAATCATTCGTGATCACTTTCCATCGGTCCGTTACCAGCACGCTGTCCGTGGCATCTTTCAATGTATCGGCATACCAGTTCTGGTAGATAAGAGAATCGGCCACAACATCCTTAAACTGGTAGCTGTAGGTGTTGTAAGTAAAGGTATGTAGGAAACGAAGTTTGGGATAGAAAAGGTATTCGGTGGTGGAATCATTTACCGCGATTGAATCCTTTTTTCCAATATCATAGCTCTGCCGGAAAAAGAAAGTAAACTCTTTATAAATATTTCCGGTGGATACGAATGACTTGAATGGATTTGGCAGCCTCGCCGCGTCCCCGCCCAGGTTGACTGGTATGGTGAAACGTTTTGCATAATCTTTTTGAGACAAAAAACTATCGCTGACGATTCCCCCGTTTTCAGAATTTTTTGTCGTATTGCCGACAATGATAAAGTTGGCGGCATACCGTTTTCGCTTACCCTGGTAATTACTAAAAAGGCGGTAATTGTTCTGGTTGGTGTTTTGTGTGATAAAAAAACCAGGGGCGGAAATGAGCCGGTATTCAAATCCAAAATTTAAGTTAGGGCGCGGGCTCTGCGTATGCAGTATTTTTATCATTTGCTCCTGGCCGGATGCGATCTGGTAGCCAAGTTGTGTAAAGGGTTTGGTGGTCTTAAAAAAGCGGGTATTTTCCAACGTGAAATGGTACACATCAAAAGCGTGAAAACCAGCATCCCAGCCCGGTTTCATAAAAGGCGTAAAAATCAGCGGATAACCGGCTGCACCGTTGCTACCCAGGTATTGCTCGTAAGCCGGCGCAGGGAAATATTTATAAAAGTCATTCAGGTTTGTGTCCAGGGGATTATTCCTGATCGAATCAAGGTACCTGAAACTAATGGTAATGGAATCTTTAGCGTCATCCCGGTGTTCAAATCCGAGGTCCTTTTTGGCGTTGCCTGAAGTATCAGTTCCCTGACCGGCGTTGTTGTTTTGTGGGACATTGCTCCTTCGTACCTGTGCAAATGTGGCGTGCAGTACCGTTAAGAACAAGAAAGTAACTATTGTTTTATACATTCCCTATAATTGAGCAATCAATTCTTTAAAGAGGTAGGTCAGCTTAGGTTCGGCGTTACCGGCTGCCTCCAAAACCTCTGCGTGTGTGATCTTATTTTCTTCTTCCCTTATGCCAATGTCGGTGATTACACTCAGGGCAAATACCCGCATGCCCATGTGAACCGCGGCAATTACTTCCTGCACGGTGCTCATTCCTACAGCGTCACCGCCAACAATGTGCAACATTTTATATTCGGCCCTGGTCTCAAAAGTAGGACCGGTCACCCCGCAATAAACTCCTTCCCTTAAGGCCATGTTTTTTTCCGCAGCAATTGCTTTTACTTTTCTGATCAGTTCTTTGCTATACGGTTCGCTCATGTCAGGAAAGCGCGGCCCCAGTTCATCAAAATTTTTACCCAACAATGGATTGATCGTGAATAAGCTGATATGGTCTTTTATTATCATCAGGTCGCCTACTTCAAATGCAATATTCATTCCGCCGGCTGCATTACTGATCAGCAGTGTTTCAATACCCAAAAATTTCATGACCCTGATTGGAAATACAACTTCTTCCGGGCTATATCCCTCGTAATAATGAAACCGACCAGCCATAGCTACCACATTTTTCCCTCCCATTTCACCAAAGATTAATTTGCCGCTATGGCCCTCTACGGTGCTTACCGGGAAATGTGGAATATCTCCATATGATATTTCCCTGGCTATTGTCATTTCAGCTGTAAAACTTCCCAAACCGCTACCCAGCACAATTCCGATTGTAGTGGAGATATCGTGAACGCCGCGGATATAGGCTACTGCTTCGTTAATTTTGGTGATCATATTATTATAAATAACTGGTATATTCCCGGCGGCGATGATCGTGGTATTTCCTGAATGGAGTAATGGCCAATTATCGGCGCCGGGTAAAAACTGTTCTGCAAAGAAAGCAAACTATAGCCAAGGATGCCTTAAAATAATGGTAAAAAAAATGGGGCGTATTAGCGCCCCATTCCTATTATTTAAAATAGTATTACTGTTTGTTGAACTTCTTTATAATGATGTCGTCGTCCATCTGTATTTTCATAATGTAAGAACCGGCGGCAAAATTGTCCAGCAGTACAGGCAATGCGGTATTTCCCTGTGGCAACTTAACCGACCTGGAATAAAGGGATTTACCGTTGATATCACTGATTGTCAGGTAACCGCTGGTTGCTCTGTCAGCATTGATCATAATTGTCAGCTTATCTGTTACCGGGTTTGGATAAATACTGATATCAGCTAAGCCGGCATTCCTGATACTGCGGATGGCGCTTAATTTAGATGAATTGTCCTTATCAGTTGTGCGTAGCCGGTAGTAATTAATTCCTTTGGAAGGTTGAGCATCCGTAAATGCATAATTGCGTACAGTACTGCTATTTCCGGCAGCGGCTACCTGGCCGATAGATGTGTACTTCCTGCCATCGGTACTACGCTCTACTACAAAAGAACGGGTATTTAATTCCTGCTGTGTTGTCCAGTTCAACATATTAATTTTCCCGGATCTGCGGGCATTAAATTCCGCTAAAGTAACAGGGAGCGTATTAAATCCTTTGCCAAAAACCTGCACGTAAAAAGTTGCGGAAGGGTTAGGTGGATTTCCAAAACCGGTAACATATGTTTTAACAGTACTATCACCATTGTACACCCAATACCCATTGGCATTATCGCTTTGTGGCGCGCCAGGTACGGTCAGGCTCCAGCCAAGCCCGGTAGTAGCTGAAAAGCTCAGTCCGACAAAGAACGACTGGTAATCAGTAAATAAATATCCGGTATCTGTTTTTATGCGAAATATAGGTGTAACAGAATCACCAAGCGCTATTATCGAAGTGCCTGCGGTTGGGCCGTTTGCAGGAAGGTTTATCGTACCGATAAGAACCGGTGGAATCCTGGTCACCGTGTTAAAGCTGGTAGCAGTATCCTCGACTATAGTGTAGTACATATTTACAGTAACTGCAGGTGCCGATGCTGTCCTGTAAACTCCAAATTTTAATTTAGTAATGGAAATGGAATCGGTACCCTGTACGAGCGTGGAAGGAATCAGGACATCGTCAAAGAAAACCCTTGGTGTGCCTAAGGCGCTTCGGCCAGGATTAGCAACATATCCCGCTTCGGTAGTACTGGTATAAAGTGTTTGAGAAAAGGAAGGTAAAAAAAACAAAACAGCGAATGTAAGCAGTAGTAAATTTTTCTTCATAATAAATCTTATTTAGTTTGGATAATATGAAATTAATTCATTTTGGCTTTACCAAGCAAATATTTATGTGCACAAAGTTTCTTTTCACTTCCTATCTTCGTAAAAATTTATCATACATGAATCTTCACGAGTATCAAGCTAAAGAATTGCTTAAAAAATATAATGTGCCGGTACAGGAAGGTATTGCCTGCAATACCGCTACCGAAGCAGAAGATGCATACAGGCAAATACATTCACAATATGGCAGTAAGTTCGCAGTAGTTAAAGCACAAATACATGCCGGTGGAAGGGGTAAAGGAACGATCGTTGGCACAGACCAGCGCGGTGTGGCAGTCGGGAAAAATGCAGAGGCGGTAAAACAGATCGCCCAAAATATTATTGGCGGCACATTGGTTACTATCCAGACAGGCCCTGCGGGTAAAATGGTGAACAAAGTATTGGTAGCACAGGATGTATATTATGAAGGCGCTCACCCGGTAAAGGAATTTTATTTATCGATCTTACTGGATAGGGCCAAGGGACAAAATGTGGTGATGTACAGTACAGAAGGCGGCATGAATATCGAGGATGTGGCACACAGCACGCCTGAAAAAATATTTAAGGAATGGGTGTACCCGGGCGGATTATTGCAGGCTTTCCAGGCGCGCAAAATTGCTTTTAACCTTGGCCTGAGCGGCGAGGCATTCCGAAACTGTGTAAAATTTGTATCCAACCTGTACAATGCATATGTAGGGCTCGATTGCGGTATGCTGGAAATAAATCCGCTCTTTAAAACCAGTGACGAAAAAATCATCGCGGTAGATTGTAAAATGAATGTGGATGACAATGCGATCATGCGGCATCCGGATATTGCATCGCTGCGCGATATTACAGAAGAAGATCCTACAGAAGTAGAAGCGGGCAAATTCAACCTGAACTTTGTAAAATTAGACGGCAATGTTGGTTGCATGGTAAATGGCGCCGGTCTTGCAATGGCTACAATGGATATGATCAAACTGAGTGGTGGTGAACCCGCCAATTTCCTTGATGTAGGTGGTACTGCCAATGCACAAACGGTAGAAGCCGGATTTCGGATCATCTTAAAGGACCCAAAAGTAAAGGCTATATTAATTAATATCTTTGGCGGTATCGTTCGTTGCGATCGCGTAGCCCAGGGCGTTATTGACGCCTACCAGTCAATTGGTAATATCGATATCCCGATCATTGTGCGTTTACAGGGAACCAATGCGGATGTAGCAAAAAAATTAATTGATGAAAGTGGGTTAAAGGTGCAAAGCGCAATCTTGTTAAGCGAAGCTGCAACACTGGTAAATAAAGCCTTGGCATAAATTCAACCGTTAAAATTTAATATGTCCCATCCGTAATTTGACGGATGGGATTTTTTGTGTGGCTTTTACAGGATTATCCTGACCTGCAATTTTATTTTATGACGCCAATTTCGAATCCAGGCATTTTGATACTAACATGTGAAGGATGTACAAGTATGCCAGCTCTTTTAGACAGCAGGGTTTCACGGATCTAATCTTTATAGTTTCCACGGTCAGCCGTGAAAAGCGTAAACCCCCTGCGCACGTTTCGGTTCGGGACTTCACGAAACGAAACGTTGAAAGACACAAACTAAACAAAGCGTAATCTTATCATCATAAATATTTTTTTCCCTTATACAAAAGATCAACGTAAGAAAAAGTGACATTAAAGTTGATATAATTTTCACTTAAAATATTTGTATTGGATGTGCCCCGCCTGCCTGCTTCCAACGCAAGTAACAGGCTTATAGGGCTTCTTTTTGAGTTGATACCATAACCAATACTTCCGCCGATATCCGTGATCTGCACATTCTTTACTTTTAAATAAGATTGACCGGCATAAAATCCTAACTGGAAATAACTTTTCTCATACTCCCTGTTGTAATAATCTTTCTCCTTATTACTTTGTTGAAAACCAACCGAGACCTTGTTGCTATTGACGAGTTGATAATTCGTCCCTTTATAATTAAGCGCTCCCCAATTTTGACTTTGCGCATTAACCGTGTACGTGTACCTTGAGTCTTTAATAAATGCAATCCCCACATTGATATTACCGGGCAGAGTAAAATAATTATTTCTTGTTGGCGCGTTCTTTAATGTATCGCCGGTACTCCCTGTAACAACGGTTGTATATTCCGCGAATAAAGAAGTTTTGGGAGAATAAGTTACTCCATACCTCGACTGCCACTTACTGTTTATCCGAAAACCTGTCTGCAACGCAAAATTAAAATAATAATTGCGCAGGTAAGCGTTTTGTGTAGTGGTCAGGGAGATCGTCGAATTATCGCCCGCCAGTAAATTTTCTACCTGCCGGAGCGAGCCAAACAAAAATGATGAGGTAATACCAATGGATGTATTTTTTGTAAGCTGGTAACCATTGGCCCAATAAAACTGGTGAATGCCACCATCGCCTTCATAACTCGCCGACACATCCTGCAAGGTGCCACCAATGGTTTTTAAAGAGGTATAGCTATAGTTAGCGGTGCTGAAAGGCTGCAGTCCTACGCTGCTTCCCCAGCGCTTTGCCACTTTCATGGCGAGGTTGATTCGCGCCACCGAAAGATCTGCAGAAGTATTGCCGGGCGCTGTTACACCGGCACCTTTAAATATGGCCTGCCTGTACCTGGTAGAAATTTCAAACGTATAGAAATGTTGATTTAAACCTGTCAGTGATGCCGCATTACTGTTGTTGATATTCCTGTTATCCGATAAAGCGATACCGGCATTTGCCATCCCGGTGTACCTGTTCAAACTGCTGGTTTCCATATCACCAATACCCAGCACAGAGTACGGCGAACTGTTATTTTGCGCGTGCACAAAATGTGGCAATGCGATTAAAAATGCGGCACCTGCAACAAGAGGCTTCTTCAAAAACATCAGGTTATAAATTTTATTTAACGGTAGCATAATAGATTTTTACTTCGCTCTGACTTTCTTTGTTTAGCTTATCCCCCACCAGTACGCGATTAAAGATCTGTGTTGGATTGGGCGGCAATAATAATAACCCATTTTTATTGATATCAGTTCTTGCAATTTGAGCTTGCAGGTAAGTCGTGATATCGTAGGTGTACGCGGTTTGCGTTCCATATAAATTATCTATCGAAAGGTTGCCATATTGAATAGCGGTGGCGGCTTCGGCGGAAGAATAAGCCGACAGATCTGTACCTAAAACATTGTATTGATCCGTTTGTGACAAACGCAACAGGGGAGGTAAAGCATAATCTGTAAAACTATTTCTCACCGGCTTTACAACCAGGTCGGCTCTTATTAATTTTACAAAATTGCTCAGTGTTAAAAGGTCACGCAGATACGGAAACCTGATCTTTACCATTGCCCCGCTTATGTACTGACTAAACCCGGCATTTTGTGATTGGGAGGAAAATATTTGCCGGTTGGAAGGTCCGAGCGCAGCAATAGCTGTACCGGTTCTGTCTGTTGAAATATTATTGAACTGGTTTGAAGCATTGTTGATGGGAAAATCCACATGGGCATCTGTCGTGACCACTCCGGGATCACGGTAATGCAGGCGCAGGATCATGGTATCTTTAAAACCCATCATTAAATTGTTGCTACTGCCACTTGCGAGCGCAAGCCCTTTAAAATATTCTATAAACAAATCATTGTTGGTAACAATAGCGTCTGAATTAAACATCTTATCAAACAGTTCCTTTCCGAGTGAGCGCGACATAGGTATTGAGATCGTATCCATACTTCCCGGTCGTAACATTAAACTGGTACTGCCCAAGGCTGCTGAATTATAATCCACCTTATTTACGTTATAAAATGCATATTGCTCACCCGGCAATTTAACAGGTGTTGTTAACTGGTGAACGGTGATAGTATATGGTGACAGCGTATCTCCATAAAATGTTTTGTTCAAAGAAAGTATTAATTCCAGCGAATCGAAAATTGCGCCATTGGGGATAGTGAACCCGGTCGGCACACCCAATTGGACAAATGACGTCGATCCTATATTACCAAATGCAGGATCTTTATATTTACCAACCAATACAGAACCAGTGCCGGAAGTAACAAACGAATCAACATAGATCGTGGATATCTCAACCGTTGTGGAGTCTACCAATACTAAATTGGTTGTACTGTTATCTACAAAATCTGTTCCCAGGTCAACATCCACCTTCTTACAGGAATTTAATAAAAAACAGGCAGCCATTGCCAGTAACATACATATTAAATACCTGGCAGGACCGACGATTATCTTACTCATAATTATTATTGATTTCCGGTACAATATTATTACCTGCTGTTAATGGCAGAATGTTAATATGTATTAGCAAGGCTATTCCATCTACCAATTCATGTATGGAAACTATGATGATTTTAAAACAGGATTCATCGCGGTTAACCGGTTCATTTCTTCCTGCATACTATTGATAGATAAAAAATACGTATTGGTATATAACCATTGCCTGTAAATACTTTTTAACGATTGTGCATATTGCATTGTATCTATTTTCGAAAAAAAATAATTATGTATAGATTAAAGAAGCGCAGGCTAATTTGTTTTTTAAGTTTAACAGTCATGATCGGTTCCTGTACTAAATCAGATACTACAACTGAGGTATTGGGTAATTGGGTAACGCGGTCAGATTTCGAGGGTGTTACGCGCAGCGAAGGGATATCCTTTACCGTAGGAGACAAAGCGTATATTGGTACAGGCTATGACGGCGTTAACCGGCTAAAGGACCTTTGGCAATACGATCCGGTCCAGGATTTTTGGTTGCAAAAAGCTGACCTGCCCGGAACAGCGAGAAGTTCTGCTGTTGGATTTGCCGTGAATGATAAAGGCTATGTAGGTACCGGTTACGACGGGTTAAATAAACTGGCAGATTTTTGGGAGTACAATGCTTCCGGAAATAGCTGGGTTCAAAAAGCAAATTTTGCAGGCTCTGCAAGATATGATGCGGTGGGCTTTGGCATACTTGGCAAAGGATATATTTCAACCGGCTACGATGGCAATTACTTAAAAGATATTTGGGAGTATGACCAGGCAGGTGATGCCTGGACACAGAAAATAAGTATGGGTGGATCTAAAAGGTCGGGCGCGGTCGCATTTGTATATAACAATAAAGCTTACTTATGCACTGGTACCAATAACGGTAGCAGTAGCGCTATCAATGACCTGTGGGTTTTTGATCCTGCATCCGAAACCAATTGGACGGAAAAAAGAAAGACCAGCAATGTAAGTACGGATGCCTACGACGATGACTATGCGATTGTGAGAAGCAATGCGACCGCATTTGTGATGAACGACAAGGCTTACATCTGCAGCGGTGAAAATGGCTCTGTACTCGGAGATACCTGGGAATATGATTTCTCAACCGACCTGTGGGCAAAGAAAACTGCTTATGAAGGGGTGGCCAGAACAGGCGCAATCGGATTTGAAATAAGTAATCGGGGCTTCGTACTAACGGGGCGCAGCAGTAATACACCGTTTGATGACATCCGTGAATTTTTTCCTTCAGCGGAATACAATGCAAATGATTAATATGAAAACACGAATATATTTTTACACATTGATCGCAATGGCTTTTACAATGTACAGTTGCAATAATACTACGGGCGGCTCCGGCGATAAGGATAAAAAAAAGGGAAGTATCGTAGCCGAAACTTTTAAGACAACTGACGGGTGGGGATATTCAGTTTTTGTAAATGATAAATTATTTATCAGGCAGTCATTTATACCCGTGATCGAGGGCAACAAAGGATTTGAAAAAGAAGCGGACGCGATAAAAGTAGCAACCCTCGTAGTTGACAAAATAAAGAACCACGAAAAGCCGACGATCAGATTGGACGAATTACAACAGGCGGGAATTGTTTTAAGATGAATAAGCAGTGATGAGTGATGAGTGTGGCGCCACTACTTATCACTCCTCATTCTTTACTCATTATGAAGATTGCTCTACTATCCGGAACAGATTTGTTCGGTAGCTTTCGCCAATGGGAATAAATTTTTGACCGATGACAATATCTCTTTTGCTGATCACATCAATGCTACCCAGCGAGACAACAAATGAGCGATGCACCCTTACAAATGTATCCCTGGGCAACTTGGCTACAAATGTTTTTAAATTTTGCAGGGTGATGATCGGCTTTGATTTGTTGGTAAGATAAACCTGTGTATAATCCTTCATGCCTTCACAAAAAAGTATTTCGTTAAATTTTACCTTGTAATATTTATACTCGGATTTAATAAAAACAAAATCATACATATTCAGTGCAGGTTCATCGCTTATTGGTTGAAGATATTCTTTCGCCCTGCATACGGCATTGTAAAATTTATCAAATGAAACAGGCTTAGGTAAATAGCTAAATACATTACACAAAATATCGTTTTCGGAAAGCTCAGCTTTAGTAGCCAGTACTACTACCTGCAACCTCGTACGGTTGTTCAGCAAAAATGTTTCCATCTCTTTTTCAATCACTGTACAAACATCACAAAACAAAATATCTATGTCAAATTCCTGCAGATAATGACGGGCCTCTCTTGCGTTTACCGGCTTGCAAACAACAGACAGCCAGGGTATTTTTGTGGCATACTCTAATACTGCTTTAAAAGTTTGCTGGTGGTTACCTATAAAAAGGCATTTGATTTTTCTCATAACTGCTTTTAAAAATATTTTAGTAATATTTCAAAACTATACCAGTTAGCTTGTAAGAAAATGTGAAAATTATAAAGAGCATCCGGTTGACCGGCACATCAATCCTGTTTACCGTTTCACAAAATAAAGATTTAAGATTCACTACTTTTGCAAACGGTTCGTTAAGCCTGCTGCAAACAAATTTCATTCTCATGCGGGCTACTTTTTATGAATAAAAAATACCTTACGATATTAATTCACTTGTTTGGCTGGACCGCTTTTTTTGTGTTCCCATTTGTATTACTGAATTTTCCGGCAGAGTCACATGCAACGGCTTTTAGAGAGGCACGGCATTCGGGGCAACGTCCTGCCCTCCTCCCCTTCTTCCTGATCAATAACCTGCTTTTTATTATCTTTTTTTATCTCAACCTGTTTTATCTTTTACCTTCCCTGTTTTACAGGCGAAAAAAGGTCGCTTATTTTGCTGTTATACTATTACTACTGTTGCTGGCCGTTTACCTGCCTTCATTTATAAAAAGGGAACTTATCCCGCACCCGGAAACATTTATCAGAAGCGGCCCCGAAAGGCCCTCTGGAGATACATTGAATGTGGCCGTTAATAATGGGTTGCCACCAGGCAGGGCCCCAGGGCGTTTCAGGGACATGGACCGTATGTTCGGTTTCCTTCATTTTTTAATTATCTGGTTCTTAAGCAGTATTATTTGTCTCGCTCAGCGCTACAGACGAATGGAACAGCGAAATAAAGAAATGAAAGTGCAAAAGCTGGATGCAGAACTCTCTTATTTAAAGGCACAGATCAATCCGCATTTTTTATTCAATACACTGAATAATATTTATTCATTATCCATTTGTCAAAGTGAGCAAACACCCGAGGCGATCCTAAAACTGTCCGCTATTATGCGTTATGTCACGCAGGATGCGGAAGCAGAAAAAGTGCCATTAGAAAAAGAGCTGGACTATCTTAAGAACTACATCGATCTGCAACAGCTTCGAAGCAATGACATGTTGGAGGTAAAGTTTATTATTACCGGCGACAGTCACAATAAAATAATTGCCCCGTTGTTATTAATAAATTTCATAGAGAATGCGTTCAAGCACGGTATCAGTAATCATGTCGCCTGCTTTGTTGCTATCAATATAAATATTATTAATGACCAGCTGACCATGGAAGTGGTCAATAAAAAATTTGACCAGGCGCAACCGGAAAGTATTGCCACCGGTTCAAACAATACTAACAGAAGACTTCAGCTGCAATACCCGGATAAGCATATAATTGCTGTTGAAGAAAAGGATGAGCTGTATAAAGTAACGCTACAATTAAATTTATCATGATCAGTTGCATAGCGATAGATGACGAGCCCCTGGCATTGGAAGTGATAAAAAAGTATGCCTCCCAAACACAAGACCTGAAACTAATAGCCACCTATTCCGACGCCATCAAAGCAATGAGTTACCTGCAGGATAATACTGTAAGCCTTTTGTTACTGGACATTCAGATGCCCGACATCAATGGCTTTCAGCTGTACAAAAATTTAGTTTTAAAACCAATGGTCATTTTTACAACTGCCTATAAAGAATATGCAATAGATGGATTTGAAGCAGATGCGATAGATTATTTATTAAAGCCTTTTAACCTGGCCCGTTTTCAGAAAGCGGTAGCGAAAGCGATCGCATGGGAGAAATCAAAACAAAGTAGTGAGGTGAAAACACCTGCACAATTCCTTTATATTCATGAAGATTATAAAATGGTGAAAATAGCGTTTGAGGATATAATATTTATTGAAGCGCTGGATGACTATGTCAGGATACACACCAGCACCAGGCCTTATCTCACATTACTATCCATGAAAAAAATACTGGACAAGTTACCCGAAAAAAAATTTATACGAATCCACAGAAGCTATATTGTCGCCACTGAAAAAATTGCCTTTTCTCAATTCAAAAAGATAGGATTGATCAATAATATTGAATTGCCGATCGGAGATACTTACCGGTCAGAAATACAAGGGTTCAATAAACCACAATGATTGATTGCCTGCTGCGATTTAACATCTTTATCATAGTACCATAATAAAATGCCGTGATCACCACCAATAGAAAATTTATTGATGGTGATCACGGCGCTAATGGGGAAAGAATGAACGCCAGGTTAATTACGGCTTTTTGTTTGCTTTGTACCTAAGATCTGGCGTGCTGTCTTTTTTTAAAGGCCCTTTGGCTTTCGCTGCCGCACTATTGTAACGTTTATCAGGCGTACCATCTTTTTTTAATACTACACCCGGTGCAGGTTTGGCCGGAGCAACCGTTGATACAGAAGATTTAGCAGGCATTGCCTTCTTCGAAACATGCTTCTTTGCTGCAGAATCCACAACTTTTTGGGCTGTTGAAAAACTGATAATGCCAATCATCATAGCTACAGCTAAAATTAATTTTTTCATTGTTGCAAGTTTTAATTTTTATACTTAACAAAGTTATTGCCACTATAATAAGTGCCGGTGTTCTTAACCAGTCTTTAACCATGGAAAAAGATGAATGAGGAGTAAGTGTTAACGAATACGGGCTTATATGCGGCACCCATTAATACCTACTCCTTTCTCATCACGCATCACGCCTATCCTGGATTAACCAGTGTTTAACCTTAGTATTTTATTACATAATAGAATTTGTTCGCACCTTTGCATTAACATTTGTTAAGAAGCTAATTATCTATGCGCTCTGTTACCTTTAAGTGGATCATCCTTTTGTCAACGATACTCATCGGCTTACTGGTGTCGGCGCAACTATTCTGGTTGAACAAAATCTATAATTACGACCAAAAAGAATTTACTACCAGTGTACTGAAAAGCATTCAAGGTGTTTATGAAGACCTGGAACTAAGTGACTCTTCCGGGCCTGAATTACAAACCTTGATAGAACAGCCAAACATCAATACTTTCCTGTTCAAGATCGATAGCATTCCGCCAAAAGACACTTTGTTAAATACGATTCTTAATAACCTGGAAGACTTTGGCGTATTCACTGATTGCAAAGTAGCGTTGTATGATGACAGCAGTCACTCCTATGTATATGAGGCCTATATACCAACGGCAGCATCCAAACACAGGGATAACAGCGGTATTGACCTTGCGCTTTACAAAAATAATTATCCTTATGTTCAGCTGTATTTTCCTCACAGGAGCCAGTACATAATAAGCTCGATGGCCTGGTGGATCATATCAAGCATACTCTTGTTACTGATATTGATCGCGCTCGGTTTTAGCATGTTCCATTTATACAGGCAAAAATTTTTAAATGAAGTCCAGAATGATTTTATCAGGAATGTGACACATGAATTTCAAACGCCGCTGACCACGCTGATGGTAGGGCTCGACGCCATCTCCAGGCCTTCCATTATCGATAACCCTGCCAAGCTTGAAAAATACACCCGGCTCATGCAGGGGCAAACGGCTTATTTAAAACAGCATATAGAGAACCTGATGAAAGTGCTGAAGGCGGAGGCAAACGGATTGGTGATCGAAAAAGAGGAAATAATACCGAATGAATTAATTAAAAAAGCAGTAGCTCAATTAAATGTGTCCATCGAAGAAAAAAGTGCCAAAGTAGATCTTTTACTGGAGCCAAAAAACACCACCATTGCGGCCGATAAAAGCGGTTTGTATGTGGCGATCTTAAACCTGATTTCAAACGCTGTTAAATATTCCAATGACCCCATTATAATTATTGAAACAAAGGTCATTAATGGCATCTATACTATTTCAGTAAAGGACAATGGCGTAGGCATAGAGGAGCAATATCAAAAAAAACTGTTTCGTAAATTTTACCGGGTGCCTACCGGCGATGTACACAATGTAAAGGGCCTGGGCCTGGGTTTATACTTTGTAAAAAAGGTAATTGATGAAAACAAGGGCACCATTCATTTGAAAAGCATAACAGGCATCGGGTCCGAATTTGTTATTGAATTACCGACACATTAAAATATACATATTATGCAAACAGCTAAAGCAACGATATTATTTGCGGAAGACGATACCAGTCTTGCGTTTATAGTAAAAGACAGGTTAGAAGACGAAGGTTACAAAGTAGTGCACTGTGCAGATGGCCAGACTGCCATAGATAGTTTTGATAAAACAAAATTTGATATCTGCTTACTCGACATTATGATGCCGAATAAAGATGGCTATTCCGTAGCAAAAAAGATCAGGCAGCAAACAGATGTGATGCCCGTACTTTTTTTGAGCACAAAAAACCAGGAAGAAGACAGGCTGAAAGGCTATGACACGGGCGCCGATGATTATATCGCCAAACCTTTCAGTATGCCAGAGTTATTAAAAAAAATAGAAGTGTTTCTGCGCCGTAGCAAAAAGCTGCATTCTGAAACTTTGGAAGATTTTTCCATCGGCAACATTGTTTTTTCTTTTGTTAATTTGAAAATAGTTACGCCCAACGAAACTTTTAATATTACACAAAGAGAAGCAGACCTGCTTAAGTTTTTTTGTGAGCATCAGAATAAAGTGGTAAAAAGAGAAGAGGTACTGATCAATGTTTGGGGTAAAGATGATTTTTTCCTGGGCAGGAGCATGGATGTATTTATCAGCAAACTGCGAAAATATTTGAAAGCAGAACCCGGCATCGTATTAGAAACGATACATGGTATCGGGTTTAGATTTACAGTACCTGTAGCAGGTTGAACTAACATTTGATTGATCATTTGCCGGCCATTTAAGGAGTTAAAGTTCAACGCATCATCACCAGTTTTATCTCTGGTCATTACTATGGGTGCCACCGGGAGCGAAAAATTTGAATTCATCCTAAATTTAAACAGTAAAACTATTACTGCTAACTTTGAAGCATGAAGTATAAAGCCGCTGCTATTTTAAAAAAACTTCACCTCAAAGAGGTATTGTCCGTCTTATTTATCCTGGTAGGCATCTATTTTTTCAGACAGCAGCGCCACGAACTAAAATCTATCATACCGGCACTTGGAAGATCTGACCCATATTGGATAACGGCCGGGATAGTGCTGACTGTCGTATACATCCTGCTACAGGCGGGCATGTACGTTTATAGCTTCGCAGCAGTTAAGGTTAAGCTCTCCTGGTTACTGGCGTTGGAATTATTTTCAAAAAGAAATTTTCTAAGTGTCTTTTTACCTGCCGGGGGTATCACCGCATTAGCGTATATGCCTGCCAGTTTGCGCAGCTCCGGTATCCATAAAAAAGAAGTTCATCAATCATCAGGCATCTACGGGTTTATAGGAATATTTTCCGTTTTTTTAGTGGGTCTTCCGGTAATCATCTACACCCTCACACAATCGAAAACTATAAAAAATTCGGTTAGTGGAGTAATTAGCCTGGCCCTGATTTTATTTATACTTACTTATTCCATTTATTCAATCCGGAAGAAAGGCTGGGTGCATGTCTTATTGATTAAATTTTTTCCATCCATAGAAAAAAAACTGGATGAGGTTGTTAACTTCAAATTATCGTTTTACTTTTTTTCGGTCACTACGTTGCTTTCAGTCGGGATAGAAGTTGTTGGCGTGTTGCATTTGTATATTGCAATGCTCGCTGTGGGGGTCCATCCTTCATTTGAAGCCGCCTGTGTTGGATATGTAGTATCTGTGATCCTGCTATCTGTATCTCCTTTTCTCCGTGGCCTGGGAACAATAGAATTGTCATTGACCTATGTTTTAACGCTCTATGGCTATAGTCCTGCAGAAGCGTTGGAAATAACTATCCTGCACCGAATTTTCGAGTTCTGGTTACCGCTAGTAACAGGCATGCTTTCCTTTGCCGCAAAAGGCAGGCACATTTTTTTGAGACTGGCGCCAGCGGTCCTTATTTTTTTTCTCGGCGTAATAAATATACTTTCTGCCATCACTCCTCCCATCGCTGCCCGCATAAATATATTAAGTCAGTATATCCCAACCCATGTCATGCACGCTTCAAACCTGCTGGTGCTAATGATGGGTGTGCTTTTGCTCATTACTTCCACATTGCTGGTGCGTGGGCTCCGCAATGCCTGGGTTATCGCTTTAACCGTGTCCCTGCTTTCCCTGCTTACCCATCTTACCAAGGCCCTTGACTGGGAAGAATCACTGATCGCTTTCTTTGTGATCATAACATTATTAAGTACTTACAAACAGTACCGGTTAAAAAGCAATCCTAAACTAATGAATATCGGTATGATCACTGCCGTAAGCGTTTTTGTTGCCGTAGTGATCTTTGAATCCATTGGTTTTTATTACCTTGATGTAAGGCATTTTGGAGTAGACTTTACCTGGAAACAATCCATTGGCTTTTCTATCAGGAGTTTTTTACTGATCACCAATGAAGAGTTGCATCCAATAACGAAGTTTGGAAGTGAATTTATTGTTTGGGTAAATGTCCTGAGTGTATGTACCTGGATTTTCTTTTTTTATACCATCATCCGGCCATTCATTAAAAGCACCGATACCGATCCCGATAACTTACTGGAAGCAAAATCACTGCTCACAAGGTATGGATCTACAGCTGTTGATTATTTCAAGATCAATGCTGATAAATTACTTTTCTTTAATGAAGAGCGGGAAGGGTTTATAGCCTTCCGCATCGCAAATGGCTTTGCCATTGTTTTAGATGAGCCCGTGTGCTCAGAAGAAAATAAAGTACCGATGCTTCAGGCATTTGATATTGAATGTCGCCGCCTGGGAGTGAAATCAGCATTCTACCGGGTTGATGAGGACAGTATCTATTATTTTGAGCAGTTGAAAAAGAAGAAATTGTTGATCGGCCAGGAAGCTGTGCTGAATATTCAGCAATTTTCCCTGGAAGGAAAAGATAAAAAATCATTGCGCAATACGTTGAACAGCCTGGCTAAGAAAGGGTTCACGATCGCGACCTACCGGGCTCCGCTAACTGATCAGCAGGTAACAAAACTAAAAGCGGTTTCTGATGAATGGCTAACTGCTTTTAATAAAAAAGAGACAACTTTTTCCCAGGGCATGTTTAATGAAGACCTGATCCGCGAACAGGATGTACTTGCAATAATTGACCAGGAAAACGACCCGGTGGCATTTTTAAATATTATACCCGACTACACCCCTGAAGGTTATACTTACGACATGATCCGGAAGAAGGTAGATGCACCCGGCGGATGTATGGACGCCCTGATCATTACTGCCATTCAATATGGCAAGGATAAAAAACTGCAGTGGTTAAACCTTGGCCTGGCGCCGATGTCAGGCATAACGGAACCAGATAACACACCGGAAAAAGTGGTTAAATTTGCTTTTGAAAAGATCAAAAGATTTCAGCACTACCAGGGCCTCCGTGACTTTAAAGAGAAATATGCAACGGAATGGCTCAATAAATACCTGGTGTATGAAAACGACTTCGATCTTATACAATTACCCGCGGCATTGAACAAGGTAATGCAGCCGGCGCAAGACTAATAAGTTTTAAATTATATACGGGTAACATTAAAAAGGGAAATAATTTGCAATATTTTCTCTTTTTCAAATGTCACCTTTGAAGACGCAAACAGTCTGTACAACATGAAAATATTAAATAAAATTACCCACCTGTTATTTACATTCCTGGTCATGCAGGCGACTATTGCACAAACTTCAACACCCGTTGGCCAGCTCCCGGTAAATATCGTAACAGCTGTCACCGATACCAGCAAGCCGATGATTATGTACATCACCGGCGATGGCGGATGGAATAAGTTCTCAAAGGGTCTAAGCGCGGAGTTCGCTGCAAAAGGATACCCGGTTGTTGCTTTAAATTCAAAAGAATATTTCTGGAAAAAGAAAACGGCGGAGCAAACTTCTTTAGATGTTGCTAACCTTATACGGACCTATCAAAAGACATGGAGCCGTAAAAAAATAATTTTAGTTGGGTATTCATTTGGTGCGGACGTGATGCCGTTTGTTTTTAATCAACTGCCTGCCGATCTAAGTGCCGGGGTGATAAATATAAATTTATTGTCGCCTTCTCCTAATACAGATTTTGAAGTCCATCTTGCGGTGATGTTTGGCGCTGGTTTTACCGGTGGCGAAAGTGTTGTAGCTGCAATAAATAAGATCACTGCAAAACCAATGACCATCCTGTTCGGTAAAGGAGAAGATGATTTTCCGCTAACCCAGCTAAAGATAAAAAATTATACCAGTATAGTCCTGGATGGCGGTCATCATTATGACGGGGATGAAAATAAAGTATGTAATACCATCCTGCAGCATCTTCCAAAAAATTGATTATAAATAATTATCGGTTTTAGCAGATTATTTATCGCCCTTGATTTTAGGTATCACCACGGGAGTAATCAACCTGGTGCTTCACCCACTGGCGACGCACCAGGTTGCTTACAAGCCACGCTCAGGCAGAACTTTCCTTCAATTATTCTTTGTCTGCAATACAGCTGATTTTATACCCTGATATGAGCTATTAACAGTTGTTAATCAATGCCTGTTTTACCCAATTTTACTAAAATCATTTTCCTCCGAAAGTTAGTACAGGAAAGACTATTAACATTCTTAACCGCCTGTTAACCAATCCTAATAACTGCTTAACAAAATAAGGAAGCAGCTTTGCATCTTAATAAGACACTTACTAAACCAATGCAAAAAATATTCATCATCTTTTCACTTATATTAATAATCGGGGACAATAATATTTTAGCCCAACAGGCACCTGATACCGTGAGGTTCTCCTTACCCGAAGCTGAGAAGATTTTCCTGCAAAAAAACCTTACGTTACTGGCTGCTAAATACAATATCGATGTAAATAAAGCATTGATAGAACAAGCCAGGCTATGGGACAACCCTGTACTGGCAACTGACCAAAATATTTACGATGGTAAAAAGGGCGACGGGAAATTTTTCCGGCATGATGGTGATAACGGACAAATATTTATCCAGCTTACCCAGCTTATAAAAACAGCGGGCAAAAGAAATAAGCTGGCACAGCTTGCCACTGATAACACGATACTGGCTTCAGAGCAATTCAATGACATTATGAGAAATCTTCATTATGCATTGATAAATGACCTGCTTGAAATTGATCACCAGATGAAAATTAAAAAAGTCTATGATGCCGAGATCATAGAGTTGCAACGGCTCATCAAAGGAATGGATGAAGAATTAAAAGCCGGCAACATCGCGTTGAAGGATAACATGCGCTTAAAGGCTTTACTCTTTAACCTACAAAATGAACTGGTCAATATTGGAGCTGCGATGATGCCCGCGGAAACCGAACTAAAATTATTATTACAGATAACTGGTAACAGTTTTATTATTCCGACAACAGGTTATCAACCAAAGGATGTACCTGTTGATTCTATCCCGGTCATCGATAGCCTGGTGAGGTATGCACTTAACAACAGGCCTGATGCCAAAATCGCGCAGGTATCAATCGACTTTCAAAACCATAACCTCATTTATCAAAAGGCATTGGCCAAACCTGATATAACGATCGGTACGGAATACGACCAGCATAGTAGCTATAATCCTAATTACGTCGGCTTATCTGTTGCCTTGCCGATAAACATTTTCAATAAAAACCAGGGGAATATAAAATCGGCCCGGTATAGCATTAAACAACAGGAAGCCCTTAAGTCTTACCAGTTTAGCAGGATAGAAAATGAAGTGACTGCGGCAGTAAATAAACTGAAATATTTTCAACAGGTAAATAATTCACAACAGGTAGACTTTGCTAAAAAATATGATGCGCTGTTTCAAAATATGTTAAAAACATACCAGGCCAGGCAGATTGGGTTATTGGAATTTATCGATTTTGCCGATGCCTATAAAGACACCAAACTCAAGTTGCTGGAGCAGCAAAATAGTTTATTGAAAGCCATCGGGGAGCTTAACTATACCACCAACACAACAATAATAAATATTCAATAATTACCAAAAGCTTTTTAGCAACATGAAATATAGAACACCTGCCGCTATCCTCATTTCCATCACTGCCTTATTGTTCAGCTGCAAGGGAAAAGAACCTGAACAGGAAAAATCGCCGGCTACCTGCATCACCGATTCCATGGCACATATAATTACTATTGATACGGCCGTGATGGGCAGCATCGGTGATGAATTAAAATTGAGTGGCGAGATAAATTTTGACGATAGGAAGGTATCGAAAGTTTATCCATTCAGCAGCGGACAAGTATTGCAGGTAAATGTGTCGCTTGGTGATAAAGTAAATAGGGGACAAGCGCTTGCCGTAATCAAAAGCGCTGATGTATCTGGTAATTACAGCGATTTGTCAACTGCAGGAAATGACGTAGCAATAGCAAAAAAGCAAATGGATAATGAACAATCATTATTCAATAATGGCATAGCAAGCGAAAGAGAATATTTAGAAGCAAAGGAAAATTATCAAAAGGCTGTCACCGCATCTTCCAAGTTGCGGAACCAGATCCAGATCAATGGTGGTGGCAGAACCTCGGCCAACGGCACCTATATCATTACGGCCCCGATCAGCGGCTACATAGTTGAGAAAAAAATCAACCAGGGTGGTTTTATCAGGAGTGATGCCAATGATAATTTATTTACGGTTGGTAATATCAGCGATGTATGGGTTTGGGCAAATGTTTACGAGACAGACATCTCCAAAGTGAAAGTAGGTTATGCCGCAAAGGTGATGACCCTTGCATACCCGGACAGTGTCTTTACCGGTGTGGTTGACGAGGTAAGCAATATCCTGGATCCCGTTACCAAAGTGATGAGGATACGGGTAAAGCTTCCAAATGAAAAGCAATCACTAAAACCTGAAATGTTTGCCAATATTATCATTACAAATAAAGAAGGAAGCAAGTCTGTTTCAGTTGCTGCCAAAGCGATCATTTCCGAATATGGTAAAAATTATGTGGTAGTTTATAAAAGCAGGTGTGAGCTCAGTGTGCAGGAAGTAGAAGTATTAAAAACCGTAGGCGATAAAGCATACATTAAAACAGGATTGAAGGAAGGCGACAAAGTGATCTCACAAAACCAGGTGTTATTATTCAAGGCCCTTACTGAAAAATAATGACGCAAATTTTACATGTAAAAATTATTGCGGGAAAGATGCCCGTTTAAAAAATCCTCATGCCTGCACATTAAAATCTTCTCCCGGCCGACAGGGCCGGAACTCAAAATAATCTCATGAACAAGTTCATAAAAAACATCATCCATTTTTCACTAAGGCACCGTTATTTAGTTTTCTTTTTAACAGCCGTAATATCCGTGATTGGCATAATATGTTATAAAAATACGCCGGTGGAAACTTTTCCTGATGTCACCAATACACAGATCATCATCATCGCCCAATGGCCGGGAAGAAGCGCTGAAGAAGTAGAAAAATTTATTACCATCCCTATGGAGACGGTATTGAATTCTGTTCAAAAAAAATCCAACCTGCGTACAACTTCCGCCTTCGGATTATCTTATGTGCGGATTATTTTTGATGACGATGTAGACGATGCCTTTGCAAGACAGCAGGTGTTAAGCAGGCTGGGCGGGGCAGACCTTCCAGATGGTGTAAAGCCCGATGTACAGCCACCTTATGGACCTACCGGCGAGATATTTCGCTATACCTTAAGAAGCGCCACAAGGAGTATCCGTGACCTTACAACCATACAAAACTGGGTACTCGACCGGCAATTTAAAAGTGTGCCCGGTGTTGCAGATGTCAATAGTTTTGGCGGTGAAGAAAAAACATTTGAAGTGAGTGTGAATCCTGCACTACTGATCAAGTACAACCTTACCTCACTGGATGTTTATAATGCCATCTCCAAAAGCAATGTGAATGTTGGAGGCGATGTGATTGAAAAGAACGGCCAATCCTATCTCGTAAGAGGTATCGGTTTGCTAAATGATATTGAGGATATACAGAACATCATCATCACAAAAACGAATGGCGTTCCACTGCTCGTAAAAAACGTAGCGGATATAGTAGAAGCAGGCAAGCCAAGGTTAGGACAGGTGGCCAGGGACCAGAATGAAGATGTGCTGGAAGGAATTATCGTGATGCGTAAAGGTGAGAACCCTTCTGAAGTACTGGATGCAGTAAGAGCAAAAGTGGCGGAGCTGAACAACACCATTCTTCCAAAGGATGTTAAGATAGATACCTTTTATGACCGCACCAACCTGATGGATTTTGCCCAGGAAACCGTCATACACAATTTAATCGAGGGCATTATTTTAGTAACCCTGATCGTATTGATCTTCATGGCCGACTGGCGCACAACCGTTACAGTTAGTATCATTATCCCGCTCTCTTTATTGTTCGCATTCATATGCATGCGGATAAAAGGGATGAGCGCCAACCTGCTCAGCATGGGTGCCATTGATTTTGGAATTATTGTAGATGGAGCGGTGGTAATGGTAGAAGGACTGTTTGTCGCGCTTGACAAGAGAGCAAGGGAAGTAGGCATGGAAAAATTTAATAAGCTCGCCAAACTGGGTTTATTTAAAACAACCGGAACAGAAATGGGCAAGGCCATTTTCTTTTCAAAATTAATTATCCTCACCTGCCTCGTGCCCATCTTCGCTTTTCAAAAAGTAGAAGGCAAAATGTTTTCTCCTCTTGCCTACACACTTGGGTTCGCCTTACTTGGTGCGTTACTATTTACACTCACACTGGTGCCGGCATTATCAAGCATACTCTTAAGAAAAAATGTGCGGGAGAAACATAACCCGGTCGTCCTGTTCTTTGAAAGAGGTGTCGGCAAATTATTTGGCATTATTTATCGCAATCAAAAGAAAAGCGTGGTGATCGCATTGGTAGTAATGGTACTCACTTTCGCGTCTGCAAAATTACTTGGCACTGAATTTTTGCCAGAGTTAAATGAGGGTGCCTTGTGGGTGGAAGCTGAATTGCCTATGAGCGTTTCATTGACCGAGGCAAATAGCATTTCAAATAAAATGATCGACATATTGAAGGAATTTCCGGAGGTAAAACAGACCTTGTCGCAGGTAGGCAGAACCAATGATGGTACCGATCCAAAGGGGTTTTTCAATGTCCAGATACAGGTGGATCTTAAACCCGCGAAAGAATGGAAAAGAAAGATCACTGAAGACGAATTGATCGATGAAATGGATGTGCAATTAAAAAAGTTCCCGGGTATCGTCTATAATTATTCGCAGCCCATACGGGACAATGTGGAGGAAGCCGTGGCTGGTGTAAATGCAGCGATGGCGGTAAAAATATTCGGACCCGAATTTGGTGTATTGGATAGTACCGCAAACCGGGTTATGGATATTTTAAAAACGGTGAAGGGGATTGAAGATTTGGGTGTATTACGAAACCTGGGACAGCCGGAATTCCGCATCGAACTAGACCAGCGAAAAATGGCTTTTTATGGAGTGTACACTGCTGATGCAAATGCCGTTATTGAAATGGCGATTGGAGGAAAAGCAGCAACACAGTTGTATGAAGGCGAGCGAAAATTTGACATACGGATCCGTTACCAAAAAGATTTTCGCGCCACGCAGGATGCGATTGAAAATTTAATGGTGCCCACCAATGACGGTGCGAAAGTGCCATTGAAAGAAATCGCCGACATCAAAACACTGACCGGACCTGCATTTATTTATCGTGATAATAACATGCGTTACATCGCGGTAAAATTTTCGGTGCGTGGCCGCGATCTTGGAAGTACCATTGAAGATGCCCGCCAAAAAGTAGAAGCAGCAGTCGCATTGCCGGGCGGATATAAAACCACCTGGAATGGGGAATTTGAAAACCAGCAACGTGCATCCGGCACTTTATCCAGGGTGGTTCCTTTGTGCTTGCTATTTATCTTTCTAATACTTTTCATTACTTACGGTAATGTAAAAGACGCCGTACTTACGATCATGAATGTGCCGTTCGCATTAATTGGTGGCATACTGGCGCTGCACATAACCGGCATCAACTTTAGCATCTCGGCAGGTATTGGTTTCATTGCTTTATTTGGAGTATGTATTCAAAACGGTGTAATAATTATTTCGGTATTCCGAA
>JBDSLD010000159.1:0-3470 GCA_039916545.1 Ferruginibacter sp. | reverse complement strand
TCTCCATCAAGTGCAGGGATGATTACAAGGTCGGTCTTGTGCACTTCGGTTATTACCTCCTCGGTATTTACCGTAAATAATCCGCCGCTTAATTTGGTGCCTTTTGTAAGTCCGACCAACTGAACCTTGAACAATGGAGGAGCGCCCTTCATTTTAAAAAATTCATTTACCTGGGTAAACATTTGGCGCGAGCCTTCTAAACTGCCTAAAATTGCCCCTTCGGGAACAAGAATTGATATGTGTTTCATATTTCAAAAATAGGAAATATTATGTCGCAATCAACCCTTTTATTGGCGTGTTACACCCTTTTATCCCAGGCACCATAGCAATATATTTGTACATTATTATTACTGACAAACGATGACTTAACAATTTTATATAGCAACAATGCCTTCTTCATTTAACAAAATAAAATCATTATGGAAATTAAAACAGTCAGCAACAGGATGTATGCATTCATTGTTTTGTATGATATGCACTCCGACTTTTTCAATAAGGCAATTGACGGCATTTCGGACGATGATGCACAGAATCGTTTAGATACCAAAGCAAACCATGTAAGTTGGTTGACCGGAAGCCTGGTGCATGAAAGATTTGAAATAGCCAACCAGTTGGGCATTAGCCAGCAACAAACCGATAACGACCTTTTTAAGGGCCATAAAGGTATACAGGACGGCACCCGTTATCCCACCCTTGCGTCATTTAAAAAGGATTGGGATGTTATCAGTCCGCTGCTAAGAGAAGCGTTGGTCAATGTAACGGAAGAACGATTAGAACAGCCGGTGGAAATGCCAGGCTTAACTATGACTTTTTATGATCTCGTATCATTTACTATTTACCGCGAAGCCAACTGTATTGGCCAGATCGCCTTATGGCGCAGACTCTTAGGCTACCCGGCTTTAAATTATATGTAAGATTTTAGCGACGTAAAGAAGATGGCGGCAACAACTACCTGGATGTTCCAGGCAAAGCAACTAACTGCCTACTAACGCCAACGGTTAGTTGTTCTGAAATAAAAGCGTCTCTTTATTGTATTTGTTCCTGTATTCAACAGGTGACAGGCCGGTTGTTTTTTTAAAGATCGTCCGGAAAGCTTTGGTATCAGAATACCCCACATCATACATGATCTCGTTGATGTTTTTTCTGCTGGTTTCAAAACTTTTCTTTGCAGCTTCTACCTTCACTCTTTGAATATACGCTGACACAGTATTGCAGGTAGCTTTTTTAAATCTTCGCTCAAGGCTTCTTCTGCCTAAGGCAAACATGGACGATAATTTATCAACCGTTATTTTATCCTGGAAATTATTTTCAATAAATTCCTGGGCTTTCTTTATCGATTCATCCTGGTGGCCCTTTTGCCCCTGGAACATTATGAAGGGAGATTGGCTGTCACGGTCTATTTCTATCTCAAAATATTTGGAGCAAAGGATAGCAATTTCACGGTCCGTATATTTTTCTACCAGGTATAGCAACAGGTTCCAAAGCGAGTTGGCCCCGCCGCTTGAATATATTCCCTCTTCGTCTGTAATGATCTTTTCAGACACGAGGTTTACATCCGGAAAAAGGCTCCTGAAATCATTTGCAGCTATCCAGTGTGTTGCACATTTTTTACCTTTTAACAGCCCGGTAGACGCGAGCAGGAAAGCACCTACACAAAGGCTCGCTACCTCCGCCCCTGCCGCATACTGTGCATTTATCCAGGGAAAGAAATCTTTATTTAATTCAATTACCGTTTTCATGTCACCATTTACGGCAGGTATGATAATAAGATCAGTATGGTGCAGGTCACCTGTTACCAGGTCGGGCCGTACAGTAAACATTTTGTCGTAAACCTGCGCTTCCATCGCAAGACCGACCAGTTGCACTTCAAATACCGGCGCCCTATCCATACTAATTAAAAAGTCGTTTACCTTATTGAATAAGCTATAAGGGCCCTCCATACAACTTAATGCAGCCGCCCCTTTTGGAACTAAAATAGATATATGTTTCATATGAAATTTGATAAAAAGTTTATGTCGCAATCAGCCCCGTAAAATGCCGTTTATACCCCTTTAAAATTTAATTTATGACAATATATTTGTACTAAATATATAAATTAAATGACACAAATTAATCCCTGTATAAATTTCAACAGCCCACGCTGTGGATCCAGGGAACTTTATTGACATTTATTATCCGGTTTAATCATTCGACAATTTTAAAACAAATGAAAATCTTAAAGAAGATCGGCCTTGCGATATTGATCATTATCGCCATTCCTCTGACCATTGCTTTATTTGTAAAAAAAGAATACAATGTTGAACGGGAAGTGGTGATCAACAAGCCGGGTAAGGAAGTATTTGATTATGTAAAGCATTTAAAGAACCAGGACAATTATAGCAAGTGGGTTATGATGGATCCCAATATGAAAAAAGATTTCAGGGGCACAGACGGTACTGTTGGATTTGTTTATGCCTGGGATGGAAATAAAGATGCAGGAAAAGGTGAGCAGGAAATAAAAAATATCAATGAAGGGGTAAGCATGGACGTTGAAGTGCGGTTTGAAAAGCCTATGGAAGGCACCGCAAGGACGCCGATAATAACGGAAGCCTTGTCAGCCAATCAAACCAAAGTAAAATGGTCGATGCAAGGCAAAAATAAATATCCCCTGAACTTTATGAATTTATTTATAGATAAAATTCTGGGTAAAGATTTGGAAACAAGCCTGACTACTTTAAAGGGCATCCTGGAAAGATAATAGACTTTTTAATATTAAGTCAGCTAACAATTTAAAATAAAGAATATGTCAAAAGTTAATCCTTATTTGAATTTCAACGGTAATACTGAAGAAGCATTTGTTTTTTACAAGTCTGTGTTTGGCGGAGAGTTCGCGTTTTTACAACGTTTTAAAGAGACTCCTTTTGGTGATAAAATGGCTGATGCCGATAAAGAAAAGATCATGCATATTGCATTGCCGATCGGGGAAGGCAACATGCTGATGGCCACAGATGTCATTGAATCAATGGGACAAAAATTATCTGAGGGAAACAATTTTTCCTTGTGTATCAGCCCTGGAAGTAAAGATGAGGCCAATCAATTTTTTAATGCGCTTTCAACCGGTGGAAAAATAACCATGCCACTTGAAAAAGCTATTTGGGGCGCGTACTTTGGAATGCTCACTGATAAGTTCGGCATTCAATGGATGATTAGTTATGATGAAAAACCTGCAGAATAACCGTATCCTGTAACCAGGAAACCGTCAGTTAACATGATCTTAATCGTTAATTAAATATCAATCACATGGCTACAAAGATCTTTGTCAATTTACCAGTTAAGGACCTGAACAAAACCGTTGCATTTTTTACTGAACTGGGTTTCACATTTAACCCGCAATTCACGAATGAAAAAGCAACCTGCATGATCATCAGTGAAGACATATTCGTAATGTTATTAGTAGAGCCGTTTTTCAAAACCTTTACAAAAAAAGAAAT
>JBDSLD010000158.1:0-2601 GCA_039916545.1 Ferruginibacter sp. | reverse complement strand
GCCGGCAGGCTGCGTAACCGGAACGCTGCTGTTTTTGCTTCTTTGAAAAAATAGGCTGCGCATTTTTTCAATTCCGATTTCATCGGAACCGAACCAAAAAAGGCAGCTAACCCGGTTACTGATGTAGCAGATCAAACAGTGGCCACACTTAAATGCCTTTTATTAAACAGATCAGTAATACTTTATTTTAGGCCATTTATTTAGTTTCAGAATAATAATATTCAACAAGAGAATCTCCACAATTCATTGTCTGTACAGATTTTCAGCGTTTTCTTGCAAACACTAAATATATTACAGGTATAATTCACCAACAGGATCATAAGCCATCGGCCATTAACGGAATGCCCGATCATCTTATATTTTTTTGGAATGCGACCGATACAATCCTTTTCTGATCTGATACGGCATCTTAAGCAGGATTCGTCAAAGTGGATTAACCAGGAGGGATTTATTAATGGCAGATTTGTGTGGCAAGCCGGATTTGGAGCATTTTAGTATAGTAAATCGCAAGTTTCGCGTGTGATTACTTCCATTGAAAATCAGGAAGCGCATCATCGTAAAATAAGTTTTTTAGAAGAGTACAAAAAATTCCCGGAAAAATTTGAGATTGATTATGATGAACGATATATTTTTAAAGCACCGGAATAATATTATTGTGTTCCAGGTATCACGTTCCGAAGGGACTTTTTTCCACATTCGCTTTTTTTCTACCGATATTATGTCCCTAACGGGACGGATAAGACATCGGAAAATTTGACGAAATCTAAAAAATCACAACAGCACCTTCTCATCTGTCATAAATACCCTGGTACTCTCCATGTATTCGCCGCCGTTAGCATCGCGGTATTTCAAATTCAGGTAAAAAGCACGATAGCCTTTTTCGGGAAGCAGTTCTTTTATTTTTATTAAATGCCTGCCTTTTATACCGAGGCTTTTTGATGCCCATTTATCATTGCGAAAATCTTTATCGGGAGAGTCAGCCGACCAGAGGATTACGTCTGTTAATTTATCAGCGGTTGCTGTTATATTCACTTCCACATAATTTTTACCGGCAACCGTTTTCCAAACGCAGGTAGGGTAGGGTTGTTTTGCGAGCGTTAATCCAAAAAAGGAACTGAGGCTTGCAAGCGCTTCTTTTTTATCGCCCAGGTCGTGACCCACATTGGCCACATAATGCAATAAATTTTGCCCGGGAATACTATCGTAATAATTTTTGATATTGTCGATGGGCCAGTATTCATCATTGGTTCCCATAATAATCATTTTGGGCATCCTTAATGTATTCCTGTAGGAATAAGGATCGATCATGGTAGTGAGATCATTTGTTTTTGCGGAACCAATGTCCTGCACAATGCCCAGCTTTACATAATCTTCAATCTGGATGCTGTAGTCGTTCCATACTTTTATTTGATAATTCATGCTGACTGGCATATTCAGCATATCGATCACCATTGGCGCAATAGCTACCACACGTGGATCATTTGCCCCGGTAAGCCAGGTTGTCCAACCACGTTTGGAAGCTCCTGAAACAACGAAACGCTTTACACTTTTATTGAGCTGGCGGGTGCAAAACTCCTGCACAGCATCCATTGCATGCGTGGCACTCTTTACCATCGGAAAAAGCAGGGGCCAGGAATAGTCACCATCTTCTTTAAACTGGTGCAAGGTAAAAGATATCAGGGCGTCTTCATAAAGGCTGTCATACAAGGGCTGATTAGGCACCTGCTTCAAAATGGCCACCACAGCTTTATTTTGAACAGCCACGTTGCAGAGGCCAATCCTCAGTTCGTCATCTTTACCACTCCAGTTGGGCAAACCTGCTGAATCAATGCTGCCGCCGGTTATAAACAGCATAGCCGCATCGAACTTAACCTGACCGGGCACTATAATGCTTAGTTCGTGCGTCCAGATATGCGCTCTCCATTTTTGCGAGGTAAGTAATATTTTGTAGACAGTAGTACCTGCTATTTTAAAATTTTCTTTTACTTCCCATTGGTAGGTCTTGTCGCCATTGTTTAAATAATGACTCAAGGCGGTTGCCGGTGTAATGCCGGTTTGGGCATAACTAACAACAGTCGTTAACTGTACCACAGTTAAAAGCACCAGAAACTTGCAACAAATATTTTTCATCCAGGAAATTTTTAATGGGTTGAACAATAATGGCTAGCGTTATTCTGCTTTGGCAACCAGTATTTTTATAACGATCTTCTTTACCACATCATATCCATCTGCTTTAATCGTGGGCCGATGGGCATCATTTGGAAAAAATAAAAAGAAGGTGCCGGGATCGGTTGTGTAATACGTGCCATCAGCAATATAATTCATGGCATCCGGTGTATATGGGGTTGTAACGGTTGCTTTTGACGCATCTGCCACACCAATAATTTCCTTTCCTTTAATGATGTATTGAAAGTCGATGTATTTTCTGTGCGATTCCCATTTGGCATTCTCCATTTTTTGACTCGGTTGTTCGGTGACCGAGGCAAAAACTGAATCGCCCATTATGGGATATTTTCCTGTTGGGATCGTTTCCAGGTCATGTGTTTTTAAGAAGGTAAAAGCAGCAGCCCATAATTTTAGGTTGGTATGCCAGGCTTCATA
>JBDSLD010000157.1:0-8986 GCA_039916545.1 Ferruginibacter sp. | reverse complement strand
AGCAAAAACAGCAGCGTTCCGGTTATCCGCCAGCTGGCGGACCGGTTGTGGAGGCAAAAGTAGAGAGTTGACAGGTAGTTGGTGAAGTGAAGATTCGGATTAGAAAATATTCTAAAACCCTTACCAGCTATTAATAGCAGCGTTTTCTTGCAGAAACTACTTACTTATTCTTGCTTATTAGGAAGCGCCATTGGTTATAAATAATCAATAAGAACCGGCCCTGCCTGGTACATCTTAATTTACGCACACCTGGCGGAGCCTTCGCGTTTGACAACGCCATCTCATTAAAAATGCAAGCCTCGCCATGTTTAATTATTGAATTAAGATTTGATTCAGTTCGTGAAAAAAATATATAGAATTATTCCCTTTTTGTTATAAAGAATATTACTTTAGTGACCCATTAACAACGATTGTCTATACCTGCTGCCTGCTGACTTCAGAAAATTTCTTGTAAACCCTTTTACCTAAAGCTGCCGCCGTGTGCTCCCCGGCTACTCTGACATGGCGCTCGTCTGTAATTATTTTAACGTATGTGTGGTACAATTATATCTGGCAATCCATCCGGCACCAAACTGAAAAACTGAAGTGCAGGGCCGTTTCATTGCCGAAACGAACCTGCTAAACATAATCCGGTATCTGTTCCCTATGCCGAATGATTTGAATTTTTATTTATAATTAAATTAATTCTTTTTATGAGATCGAAAATCCTAATACCATTTGGAGTAGTCCTGCTCACTACATTTTTTACATCCTGCACAAAAGAACATGGGCATTATTGTAATGGTGATGAAACAATCACCACAACGACCAAAGTTTTTGCAACGGGATTTAATAATCCAAGAGGACTCAGATTTGGGCCCGACGGAAATTTGTACGTCGCTGAGGGAGGAATAGGCGGTACTAATTTGTCTACCGGTTGCGAACAGGTAGTTCCGCCTATCGGCCCGGTGAGGGGCAGTGTTGATGGCAGCCGCATATCAAGAGTGGACCGCAAGGGCAGCCGTATTACCTGGGTAAGTAACCTGCCCTCTGCTACAAATGGCCTGGGCGATATAAGCGGTGTGGCTGATGTAGCATTTATCGGCAATAGGTTGTACGCAATAATAACCGGCGCAGGCTGTTCTCACGGCGTGCCAACAATTCCAAATGGCGTAATAAAAATAAATGGGGACAGAAGCTGGACACCTGTAGCAAATTTGAGTAATTATGTAAAAACACACCCGGTAGCAGATCCGTCTCCCGCAGACTTTGAGCCGGATGGAGATTTTTACAGCATGACAAGTGTAGGGAATGATCTGTATGCGATTGAAGCCAATCACGGAGAATTGATTAAGATTTCCACTAACGGAAACGTTTCCCGCATCGTAGATTTTACTGCTACTTACGGGCATATCGTTCCCACGGTTCATGCATTTAGAGACGGCAATTTTTATGTGGGTAATTTATTCACTTTCCCGGCACCATCCGGCGCCTCCAATGTGTACAAAGTTACCAGCAGTGGACAGGTAAGTGTTTTTGCTTCAAGATTCAGCATGATACTTGGGATTGCTTTTGACAAAATAGGAGGGATGTATGTACTTGAAACAACTACCAATAACCTGTTTCCAACTCCTGGAACAGGAGATATTGTAAGAGTTGACCCTTTGGACAATCGCCAGGTAATTGCCAGCGGACTAACTTTTCCTACCGGCATGACATTTGGCCCTGACGGGAAGATATATGTTTCCTGTAACGGATTTGGTTTTCCGGCAGGCGAAGGACAGGTGCTCCAAATCAGTTTCAAGTGTGAGGAAATGGCAGAAAAAATTAAAAGCTAAGATTTTAAAAATCATGAGCCCCGTTTTAACGGGGCTTTTTGCTGTGGTCTGATGCGTTGTAAATTATGATGAGGTGCAAAAGTTAAGGCTCATATTCATAAGGAAGTTTGGTTGCCATTTTTTCCCACCAGCCCCAGAAGCCATTTATAAAAAGGTCGATATTATTAAAATACCCATTTTCATTAATTTCTATAGGAATACCCTGTTGAAGAGTTAGCTCAGAAATCGGGTACATATTCGCCATCGGAACAACGGCCCTGCTATCCTGGTTCATGACGGGAACATCGGATTGCCCGCTTTCGGTTTTGAAATTTATATATTCTTCAGGCTCTCTGGTTTTGGTATAAGTTATATGCAGGTAATCTTCAAAATGCAGTACGATCGTATTGCTGTCGGAGCGGCTGGCTATGTCTTTAAATTTTAGCAGGCGCGGGTATATTTTTTTAATGCTGTCTTCCTGTTCAAGTATATTCTTGTAATACTTAAGCGAATCCCTGTTAAAAGATCTTTCAATTAATTTATTATTTACAATTTCCCTGGATTGGATACTGTTTAGTGAATCTTTAATCGTAATAAATTGTTTTTTATACAGCTCCTGGATACGTTGCTTTTCTGCATTTTTCTTTTGCTCCAATATGCGCACTTCGTAGTGTTCATTTCTTAGGTTGTCTGCATAAATTGCCCGAAAGAGATGCATTAAGGAGAGGGAATATGCATTGGACCTGTTCTTCTTCCATTGAGCCATTTGTTTCCGGGTGCCCTGCATTTCTTCAAAAAAAGAATACACCTGGTAATCTACATATTTCGTAGCAACATTAAAAGTAAAATCCGCCAACGTTACGGTAATATTATATCCCAGGGCTGCGTTCTCAATAACTAAAGGTTCAGCTGCATAAACGTGTAACAAATTATTACCCTTCGTAAAGATAAAATTAATGGCCGTTTTGTTTTTGATATTGCATTGCGCCGCGTACGCTGACGTACCGATAAAAGCTGCAGTAAATATATCTCCATAATTTTTCCAGCCGTCTTTATCATAATTGGCGATGGTTACCGCTTCCAACTCATAGTTCCGGCGTTTTAATTTTATAACTTGTGTTTGCTGGCGATCTGCTAACGCGATGGTCTTACTGTTGGTTTCATAGCCGATAAATGAAATAACAATTTTTGTGTTCCCGGAAGGTACTTTGGTCAGCACGAATTCTCCTTTTTTATCTGTTTGCACCCCTTTTGAAGTGTTTGGTATAAACACACTTGCACCAGGTAGTGGCTCCTGGTTTTCGTTAATAACCTTTCCAATAATTGTGTCTTGACAATACACCAGAACCGGTAATAACAACACAAGAGCCAGGCTGCATTTTTTCATAAGTAAAAGTATTCCTGTATTTATTATTTCACTTCGTATGTAAAGGTTGTACTTCCCAACTTACCGTCGGTCGATATGCCCTCCAGCACTACGTTGTAGTTTCCTGTTACATCAGCATTGTAAAATTCGACGGAGGCTTTGCCATCACTGTCTGTAACTATGTTTGGTTGCCAATATATCGTACTTCGGAGATCGGGCACTGTTCCGTTAATTGCGGGACTGTTGTAAGCTGGAGAATAAAATTCGCGGGTAATTGCATACCCATTCGTTGATATAAATTTCATCCCCGGCGGCAGGATGTTTTTTGCTTTCTCACTCACATCAGTTTCGCTATAATCAAACCCTCCGCGTTTTGTGGTGATCACTAATACGCCACCCGCTCCCTGGAAACCATAAACACCTACAAAGCCGCCACTGCGTAAAACCTCTATACTTTGAATGTCTCCGGCACTCAGGTCCTTTATTGAAAATGCGCCGTCGGTACTTGACATTACCTGTCCGTCCAGCACCACGATCATAGGTTTGCCCATTCCTTTAGTGGAGTAAGGGATCGCGCAGGTTTTACCGTTAATAACTACTATCCTTATATTAACTCCCCGAAGTTTTCCAATCAAACAAACAGACAGATCGCTGCAATTATTTATATCGAGGTAGGTAATTACCTGGTCGGCATTACCCGGGCCGTTAAGATTAGCGGAGGTTGCAAGTATGTTGTCCAGCTTATTGATCTCTTTGGTTTTTACAATCACTTCTTTTAACAAATGTGCATCTTCATTCAGTAAACCATACTTCCTCATTTCGTCAAACCTTTGCCTGCTATGTTTTAGGTAGCGTTGAAGGGTGGTGTCAGTATTGTGGGTAGCAAACGAAACATTGGTATTTTGCGCAAACACCGGCAAGGAAAATTCATCTATTACGATCAACAACTCTTTACTACCTGAAGCAGTGATAGCCTGTATCGCAAAATCCATATCTTCAGTAAAGTCGAGTTCGTCAAACAAAAATTTTCCAGCTTCATTTGTTGTAGTATCTAAAAAATAACCGGCGCCTTTTTTTGACACGAGGGAAACCTTTGCGCCCGGAACAGGCGTACCGTTTAAACTGACAACTTTACCACTAACGGTTAAATTTTTTTCCACTTTGAAGGTGGTTGTCGGATAACGATCCTCCAATAAGTCTTTCCAGTTAAACCGTCTCCAGCCCTGCGATAACAAAAGATCATCGAGCGCCTTTATTTTACCCGGATTAACATCGGTAAAATAATATACAGGGGCTTCTACATTTCCTTTCAGGTCAGATGTTAATAAGAAATTGCTTAGTAAAGTTGAGTTTCTTTTTTTTGCAGGCAATATATCTCCGGGAGTTACAGATAGAGAGAAACTTCCTTCTACGGGGTCGCCGGCATCGTCTTTAACTTCAAGCATCACCTTCACCTTTTCTCTTTTACCGTACGTTGTTTTGGAACTGGCTAAGCCTATTTGCAAATGGTCATTGTGATTGATGAAAACCAATCGTTCAGCAACAGGCAGCGCCATCATATCAAATAAAGTAAATTGAATAATCCCTGTCGGTAATTTCGCTTTTGGAATGGAGGTTAAGGCCCGGCCATTTGCCAATGTTATTTTTTCGGTAGCCAGCAACACATTGTTTGATTGGGCCACCAATACCAGGTCATTGCCTGCAATGCTTTTTGCAGAAATGGCTATGCCTAATTTCATGTCTGACATATTATCTATTGCTAATACATACCCTGATGTGTTGGATTTGGGTAGTTCGATTTTTTCCTGGTAACCGTCACTATATTTGACTGTCGCCAGGTAATTATTTCCTGCGACTGGTGTAAATGTAAAGCTCCCCATTCCTGCAAAGCCCGACTTAAAGCTGCCAACACTCTTTCCGCTTTGATCAAACACTTCACCCGATACATCAATCCCACGGCCGTTTGCATCAAGTGCCTTAAAACCAATATGGGCAGGCAGGTCATTGACCATCTGACCACCTTCAGGAAAAAATTGGGTTGAATACAATTTACCAGGGACCATAAATGTTGTTTTCTTTATGGTTGTATTCTTCTTGTCAGTTTTAATATTAGTGACCAGTTCATAAAGCTGGTTCTTTTGAAGCTGCGTAATATCAATACTAAAACCACCTTCATCATTGGTCCTCGCTTTGCCACTTCCTTTTTCTTTACCTTTCAGCAACAATGAATAAGTTACGTCGCTGTTGGTTATCTTTTTACCTTTGGCAGTTGTATAACTAACATTGGCAGTATTTTTATTTGCCGGCGAATTGTCCGGACTCACAACCGCATTCATTTCTATTTGGTCATTAAGCGCATTGCCAATTTCAATTGCTTCATTAAAGAAATAAGCCTGGTCAAAATTCCGCATCCAGTTGGTGTACGCTCTGAGTTGGTAATGGCCCGACTGCAAGGAATCGTTTAAGCCGATGGTTCCCCAGGTGATACCATCCGATACAGGTAGCAGCAGGGTTTTCTTAACTTCATTGGCGCCATCTACCAGGTCTATATACAGCAGGTTACTTATTATCGACGGCAAATTCTTTTCCGCGTTGACGAGATAGGCCTTGAAGTAAATCGTATCGCCAATTGAATAAAACAGCTTATCCATATGAAGATGGATCTTTTCCTGGGGATAATTCTTCCTGAACTTGTCAAGCCTTGCGGTAATTTTTTCAATCACAGGATCACCTGGCAAAAGAACCTGGACGAATAGCACCAGCGCCAGAAAAGAAGGCAATTTTATAATCACAATCGTCTGATTAATCGTTATAAATTAAATATAAGCGTTTAAGTGGAAATTAAGGAATTCTGACTGGTTGTTAGATAAAAATTTGGAAGGGACGTTCTTGGAATATTAGTGCAGCTTATAAAAATATAAATAGCAATGCAACCAAAATTTTCTCCGGGGACACCGAAGCATGCAGGTCAAAAAGATGAAAGAAAACAATAGGACAACTGGCAGTTAATAAACCAGTAAAGCGGTTATTGTTTTTGCATCAAATACTTTATCTTCAATTTTTAGTTTGTCCTCCGTGAAATGTAGCCTTCACCTTAACAACATCAACACCAGTTCATGAGATCCATTCAGATTGTTGCCTGCATTGCAATATTTGCATGCACATTTTTTTCCTGTAAACAACCGTTACCAACAGAAGCGCCGTTCCCGGGTAAGCCCGCTAAAATTATTCCAGATCCGTCGCCTGTTCCGCTTAGCCCGGAAGAAAGTATGAAGACGATGCATTTGCCACCGGGTTATCATGTAGAGCTTGTAGCGAGCGAACCCGAAATACAGGAGCCAGTGGCCATGGTATGGGATGGTGACGGCCGGCTGTATGTTGCCGAAATGCGCAGTTATATGCAGGACATTGATGGTACAGGTGAGCGCTTACCGGTGTGCCGCATCACGCGGCTGGAAGACACCAACGGAGACGGGAAAATGGATAAACATACCGTTTACATCGACAGCCTTATCTTGCCAAGAATGATGCTGATGCTCGATGACCGGCTGGTGGTGAATGAAACATACACTAACAACCTATACAGTTACCGTGATAAAGACGGGGACGGCATAGCCGATGAAAAAACGTTGGTCTACCACAATGAGGAACCCGATGAAGCTAACCTTGAGCATCAAAAAAGCGGGCTGATCTGGAACATCGATAATTGGATATATGTCACCCGCAACCCCATCCGCTTCAGGTATAATAATGGGATGTTGGTTGCGGATAGTTTGGTAAGTCCGCCCGGTGGCCAATGGGGATTGACACAGGATAATTACGGCAGGATGTTTTTTTCTTCAGCAGGCGGCGAAACACCGGCACTGAATTTCCAGGTGAACCCGGTGTATGGACAACTGGATATAGATAATCAGCGCGATAGTAGTTTTGATGTTGTTTGGCCCATCATTGCCACACCCGATGTGCAGGGCGGACAGGAGCGGCTGACGACAGACAGTACCTTAAATCACTTTACAGCATCCTGCGGCCAAACGGTTTTTCGTGGTGACCGCCTGCCTGGAACGATGGTGAACGATTTGTTTATATGTGAGCCTGTTGGCCGCCTGGTCCGGCGGGCGAAATCTACGATCGAAAAGGGAATATTCACACTGCACAATGCGTATGACAAAAGAGAATTTCTTGCCTCCAGCGATATGAATTTCCGGCCCGTTAATTCAGCTACGGGACCTGATGGCTGTTTGTATATCCTCGATATGTACCATGGCATTATTCAGGAAAGTGCCTGGACAAAACCTGATAGTTATATCCACCCGCAAATCAAACTAAAAAAACTGGATGAAAATATCAACCGCGGACGTATTTATCGCATAGTGCATGATGGCTACAAACCAGGTCCACACCCACACTTGTCAAGCGCGTCCAATGTGGAACTGGTTGGTTATTTATCACACCCCAACGGATGGTGGCGGGATAATGCACAAAAATTACTGGTCATCCGTGGCGATCAATCGATAGTGCCTTCGCTGAAGAAGCTTGCTCTTAATGAAAAAACATTCGGGGAAAAATTAACTTTTTGGAAAAGTGGCCCTGATGCGCTGGCCAGGTTGCATGCCCTATGGACGTTAGAAGGATTGAAAGCAATTGATGAGCAAACAGTATTGGCGGCACTGGCGGATGATGACGCAGAAGTAAGGAAGGCGGCGCTGCGTATCAGCGAACCTTTACTAAGACAAGGCAACAACAACGTATTGGGGAAACTTAAAAATATGCAGGATGATAAAGATGCGGGTGTACAAGTACAACTGGCCTTATCGCTCCGGTACAGTAAAGATCCAACCGTGTTAGCCTTACTAAAAACACTCCAGACTAAAGACACAAGCAACATTTTGCTGGCGAAAGTAGCGGAGCGAAGCCTGCAGGAAAAAGATGAATCTAATAGTGAATTACGAGCCATTACCCTCGGCATGGATAGCGAGGACCGCGACCTCGTGTACCATGGTGCCAGTTATTTCAAACAGTTATGTATCACCTGCCATGGTCCGGAGGGCAAAGGGATACCGTCAATGATCGCACCGCCGCTGGCAGGTTCTGCAAGGGTAAACGGCGACAAAACTGCACTTATCAATATTTTGCTACATGGATTAAAGGGGCCGATAGATGGTAAAAAATATCCTGATCAAATGTTATCGCAACAGGCTCAAACAGATGAATACATTGCCTCTGTGCTGAGCTATGTGCGTAATAGTTTTGGCAATAAATCCAAAGTGGTATTTGTGGATGAAGTAAAAGATGTAAGAGCTGCCACCAGTGCGCGCACCACACCATGGACAATGGAAGAATTGTTGGCGGTTACGGCGGTGAAAAAGAAATAAGGGTAGGGTAGGTTTGTATGGTGGAGTTTGAATGTAATGCATGCGGATTTTTTAAATAAAGCTGTCATTCAAACAGCTGTACCAGCTTGTAAATATTATTTGAAAATTGCTTACTCCTAAAAACAGGTTGGCCTGCAGGTCAATATCTGGTGACGAAATCCATGTAAATAGTTTTAACAAACTGCACTTATCCAACAGGAGTGGAAAGAAGAATTGTATAAATAGTGTCTGCAAGAAAACGCTGTTATTAATAGCTGGTAAGGGCTTTAGAATATTTTATAATCCGAATCTTCACTTCAACAACTACCTGTGAACTCTCTACTTCTGCCTCCACAGCCGGCAGGCTGCGTAACCGGAACGCTGCTGTTTTTGCTTCTTTGAAAAAATAGGCTGCGCATTTTTTCAATTCCGATTTCATCGGAACCGAACCAAAAAAGGCAGCTAACCCGGTT